>VMSU01000231.1 GCA_013792005.1 Desulfobulbaceae bacterium | reverse complement strand
TTAATAATGCGCATTGAGCAAAAAAAAAGCAGAGGATAGTTCCTCTGCTTTTTTTTGTCAGAAATAATTCTAATTAAGCATTTTTGGATTCTTCAGCAGCATCTCTGGTTTCTTCATTCTTTGCCCGGCCTTTAGCTGCATACATGGTAGTACTTCCTGAAGACCAGAAGTCCATTTTTCCTTCTTTAACTAACTCATTGGCAGCGTTTTTTACATCGCGGGGTTTGGACTCTGGATCACAGGTGTAAAAATCCTTGATGTACAACTGACCTTTGGCAGCAGTTTGAGATTTTTCCAATATCGCCGCTTTCAACTCTTCTTTGCTCATAGCCATGGTTAGACCCTCATTCGCATAGGTTTAAAGCTAAAAATAAATTCGGTAACAATGGCAGCCAGCTAACTGTCCTGACTGCCATTGTTATACGCAGTCGAATCAATTCTTACTTGATATGGCTGGTGAATTTGAACTGGGTGGTGGTTCTCCAGGTGGTGTACGCCAACCGGTAGTCATCGATGCTCTTGATGGTGAACGGAATGTCGCACTTCTCAAAGAACTTCTCCCAGCCGATTCTCTCAGCCCACTCACCAACACGCTCGTATTTATGAGCATCTTTTGAGTAGACCTCGATGATTTTCTTTACAACAGCTGTAGTTTCCGGCCAACGAGGTGTCGTGTTGGGAAGGAAGGGGATGACGAGCTTGGAGAATTTAGGAGCTGATTTGGCATTGGAAACCTTGCCGCCAACCAGGATAGCGATACCGTCACCTTCCGGATCAGCGAGAGGCATAGCCGGACACATGGTGTAGCAGTTACCGCAGAACATACACTTTGCGGCATTAACCTGAACTGACTTAACTTCTTCGCCCTTTTCATTGGTTGCCTTAGCTGGCTTGATAGCTCCCAGAGGACAGGAAGCAATGGCCAAAGGAAGTTCGCACAGACCGGTGATGGCGTCGTGGTCGATCATCGGCGGCTTGCGGTGAACACCAAGAATAGCGATATCGGAAGCATGTACCGCGCCGCACATATTGAGACAACATGCAAGGGCGATACGAACCTGTGCTGGCATTTCCATGGAAATGAAGTGCTCGAACACTTCGTCCATGACTGCTTTTACAACGCCGGATGCGTCGGTTGCCGGAGTATGGCAATGGATCCAGCCCTGGGTGTGTACGATATTGGTAACACCGGCGCCGGTTCCGCCGACTGGGAAACGACCTTCGCGGCTGGCAAGGTCATCAAGCAGAGGCTGAACTTTAGCCTTTGAGTCAACCATGAACTCAACGTTGTTACGAGTGGTGAAACGAAGGTGTCCATCACAATGCTTATCTGCAACGTCACACATCTCACGGATCAGCTCGATGCTGATCAGACGAGCGGAACCTACACGGACTGTGTAGCACTCTGCGCCGGTCTCACTGACGTGAACCAGAACTCCTGGCTGTGTGATCTCGTGGTACATCCATTTGCCGAAGTTGGCCCTAATGACCGGCGGCATTTGTTCTTCATAGTGCGGGGGGCCGATGTCGGTAATTCTGTCGGCCATCGGATTTTGCGGATCGTAACCCATATTCTTACCTCCTGAAAAGTATAGAGTAAATTTATTTCTTTAAAATATTGAGCTTCGGCTCACTGCTTATGGCGTTTCCGGAATTCACGGACATCACGATCAAATCCGCCTTCAACTTCTTCCGATTCCCAGAACACGTACGGGTTAGAGCGAGGTTCTCTGATATGCTGCGGCAGAGGCTCAATATTCAATACCTTTAAGAAGGTGGGTAGACCAACACGCTGGATGGACTCACCAACACGCTCACGGTTCTTTCCATGCTCCATCCACCAATCCCACAGATTTTCGATGAAATCAACGATTTCTTGGAAGTCGTTTTCAGCATCCATCTTCATGAAAGGAACGATCATGGTGGCGAACTGGGCGCCGTCAAGGATCGGGGCCTTAGCGCCGACAAGGACGGTTGCGCCTTGATCAAGGCCGGGGCGGAGGGCGCGAGGCATTACGTTGATACAATGCATACAACGAGTACATTCGGCGTTATCAATCTTCAGAGTCTCGCCTTCCATCCACATGCACTTGGTGGGACAGAGGTTGATGACTTCCTTGTTGATGCTGAATTTGCCCCAGTCACGGGTGCCATGTGCGCCGGCATTGGCCTTGTAGTCACCACTGACGTATTTCTTTACTGCATCCTGATCGATCCGGATATCATCTCTCCAGGTACCGATAACGGACAGGTCGGAACGAGCGATAGAAGCAACACAGTCGTTAGGACATCCGGAGAATTTGAATTTGAACTTGTACGGGAAAGCAGGGCGATGGATTTCGTCCTGATAGCGCATGGTCAGGGAGTAGCAAAGCGCCTGGGTGTCAACACATGACCATTCACAGCGGGATTTGCCCAAGCAGCATGAAGGTGTGCGAAGATTGGAGCCGGAACCGCCAAGATCCTGGTTAAGGTCATGGGTCAATTCGTAAAACAGAGGCTCCAGGTTGGGGGTGGTGGTACCGAGGAGAACCAAGTCGCCGGTGGAGCCGTGCATGTTGGTCATACCTGAACCGTATTTTTCCCATAAGCTGCAGATAGCCCGCAATTTAGAAGTGCTGTAGTACATGCCGGAAGGCTGATTCAGACGGACAGTATGAAAGTGAGCAACCCCGGGGAATCTGTCCGGTACGTCAGAATAACGGCCGACGATACCACCGCCGTATCCGAATACGCCGACGATGCCGCCGTGCTTCCAATGAGTGATTCTGTCTTTGAACGATAACTCAAGCTGACCCAGAATGTCCCAACATTCCGGCTTTGTGGCGGCCTGGCGTTTGATGTCGGTGACAAAGCTCGGCCATGGTCCTTTCTCGAGTTCGTCCAACAAGGGCGTATCATGCTTTGGCATTTTTCGTTTCCTCCTTAGGATCTGAAATGGTTAAAACTGCACACTATCATCCTTAGCCGTGCCTCAGTGACAACAACATCGAGATGAATAAACGCAAAAAAATAATTAATGAATCATTATTCAGGAAACCCAACTTAGCCACCAGATTGTCCTTTGTCAATAAAAAATAATCGTTTTTTGGTTTCGTTTAAACAACTGGATCAAGGGGGGGCGCGATAATATAATACCGGGTGTCACTTGTCATCAGTTTGGTTTATTGCCAGGGCTCTCTGAGAGTCGATATTAGATCTCGGCTGTTGTTGTGAGCCACTACATTGTGGTTTTAGCAAGAGAGTGAATGGCTATTCATGGGCGATAGTTTCACCATATTGCGCGGATTTTTTTTGTGTGCTATATTTCTGAACATTTGTCCATCGTACAGAAATTACTTAGTGATTGGTGGATGATAGTTGGTGATAGTAGCAGGCAGCGCCTTATTCCCGTTAACTACATTATATAGAGATCCTTTTTAAGTTTTTCAATATTGATTCCTGGGGCGGTGTTAATCGCCTTGACCTATTCTTTTTACCGTAAGAGGTGGAGTGTGAGTGTTAAAATTTTAGTAGCTAATCGGGGTGAAATTGCGCTCCGGGTAATCAGGGCCATTCAGGAACTGGGGTTTACCGCAGTGGCCGTTTTTGAGACCCCAGACAATGAAGCCTTGCACATTCGGGCTGCGGATGAAGCGGTTTGGCTTGGGGATGGCCCTCGGTGCGACTATCTAAGTATTGATAAAGTTGTTGCCGCCGCGTTAAAGGTCGGCGCTCATGCGGTCCATCCAGGGTACGGTTTTCTTGCGGAAAATCCTAAATTCGCTAAGGCTTGCGAAGACGCAGGGCTGATTTTTATCGGTCCTACCAGTGAGGTGATCGAGAAACTTGGTAACAAGGTTATTGCGCGTCAGATCATGGCTGATGCCGGGATTTCCATGGTTCCAGGAACTGATAATCTGACGGCTGGCGATGAGGGAGTGAAGGAAGCCCTGGCCTTTGCTGACCGCTACGGTTTCCCCGTGATGCTGAAGGCTACTTCCGGTGGCGGTGGGCGAGGTATTCGTCGAATAGAGACGAGGGAAGAGCTACTTGCCTCTATTCCTCTTGCCCGATCTGAAGCCAAGGCAGCTTTCAATGATGATCGCGTCTACCTCGAAAAAGTGGTGCTTACTCCCAAGCATGTTGAAGTTCAGATCATTGCTGATAATTATGGCAAAGTGGTTCATCTGGGCACCAGGGATTGTTCGATCCAGCGGCGTAACCAGAAGCTTGTGGAAATTGCGCCATCAATGATCAGGGATCAGGCGATACTGGACAAAATCTGCGATACTGCAGTCGTCGCCGCCAAGGCATCTAACTATACCAATGCCGGTACCGTTGAGTTCCTACTCGATAAGGATTTGAACTTCTATTTCATGGAAATCAATACTCGGATTCAGGTTGAGCACACAGTCTCCGAGATGATTACCGGTATTGATATCGTTCGTACCCAGATCAAGCTTGCCATGGGTAAAAAATTGGCTTTTTGTCAAGATGATGTCCGCTTGCGCGGTCATGCGGTTGAGATGCGAATCAATGCCGAGGATCCACGCAACAACTTTATGCCAGAAGGGGGGAAGACCGTATCTGTTTATCGTTCACCCGGTGGCTATGGTGTGAGGCTGGATGGTTTTGTTTATCAAGGTTATAAAATTCCCGAGGTGTATGATTCCCTGTTGGTCAAATTGACGGTAGCTGGGTATTCCTGGAATGAGACTGTTGATCGTCTTCGTCGTTGTTTGACTAACTTTGTCATCGCAGGGCCTAAGACCACCATCCCTTTTTATTTGAATTTAGTCGATGAACCGGATTTTCGGAGCGGGGAGTTTGACACCTCTTATCTTGATACTCATCCTGAACTCTTTACCTATGACGATCAGGACTCTGAAGTTGATAAGCTGGCAAAGTTGATTGCTGAAATCCATTACCGGATGGAGAATCCTCACGCCATTTAAAGTGGGGGAAGATATGAACGCCATGGCGCTTCGCAACGAAGCGCTGATATTGAATTAAGGCAGGCGCCAGTGATCTGACGCGCCAAGCCGACCATAAGGAGTTTTCACCATGGAACGCATTGTTCAGGGTATGCATATTAAGGAAGTTTTATCTAACCTTCGTAACGCGGATGGTTATTTTATTACCAACACGGCTCGGGATCTTTCCCAGTCTGATTTTAAAAACCGGATTCTGCTCCACACGGAACTTCTTGCCGCCAAGGCTCGTGAGAAGGCGAATTATTTTTCGCTTGAGATTACCGGTGGGGCATCGATTCATGTCGATATCCTCCGCAAGCAGGTTGACCCTTTTCTGAAGCTTCAATTACTTAGAGAAAAAATGCCGAATACCATGTTTCAGACCCTGTGTCGTGGTGTTAATCTCTTTGGGTATCGACCTTATCCCAAAAATGTCATCCGTTTGACTGTTCGTGAGTTTGCCAAGTACGTCGATGTCTGGCGGGTGTTTGACTTTATGAATCATGTGCCTAATATGCAGGCGGTGTTTGAGGAGGTGCAACTCTCAGGTAAAATTCTTGAGCCTTGTATCTGTTTTTCCACCGGGCCGGAGCATACAGATGAGTTTTATGTCGGCAAAGTTAAAGAGATTTTGGATGTAACTGGCGAGGATATTCTCCTCTGCATCAAGAATCATGGGGGATTGGGGACGCCAAAGAGAATTGGTGATCTCGTAGCCGCAATTAAGCAGCGGTACCCGGATCTTGTGATTCATTACCATGGCCACAACACCGATGGAAACGATGTGGGCCGTATTACCGCTGCGGTACTTAATGGTGCCACCATCGTTGACGCTGCTGATCACGCCTTTACCGGTTATTACGGCCCCCCTCCAATTCTGACCGTGATTGATACCTTGAAGGATTATGGCAAGAACACGGCTGGTGTTGATGTTGAGGCAGTTATTGAAACTTCTGAAGTCTTGCGTAATGAGCGGCAGCATTATGAGTATTTTGAGTCACAGTTTAAGGGATTTTTGCCGACTGTTCAGATTCATAAGTTGCCGGGTGGCGCTATGGGCTCCAGTTTCGAGCAGGCGGTCAAGGGTGAATTTCTTGATCAGATGCCCGAGATCCTTCACGATGAACTTCCTAAGGTTCAGATTGAGCTGGGTAACTTCTGGAGTGTTACTCCGGGGTCACAGATTCTATGGACTACGGCAGTGAGCAATGTCTTGGGTGGCAACCGTTATGGTAACCCGTCCGGGGATCTGAAAAATCTTCTGTTAGGCAAGTACGGACCGTTTCCGTTCTATCAACCACCTGATTGGGTATATGAGAAAGTGTTTGGGCCGGACTGGAAGGCAATCCTTGAACGGGACGGTGGAATGGAAGAGATCAGTGACATGGACATCGAGCAGGAACGCCAGACCTTGGCTAAAAGGATAGGCCGTGAGCCAACTGAGCAGCAATTGGTTCTCTACCTGCAACACCCTACTGATGCGGTTAACTTCTTTAAATTTGAAGATGAATATGGTCATTCCTATGTCCTGCCGCCAAGCATTTTTATGCGGCGGGGCGGATTTAAGGTGGGTGAGACAATTCAGTTCAAGGATCATCTTGGCAAAGAGCATGTCCTTGAAGTTGGTCCTAAGCAGTTGAATAGAGAAGAAGGGGAGTGGAATATTTACCTGAACGTGGATCACCATCAGCGTGTATACTCGTTTCCTGAGGAGGTAGCCGGATCTGTAGCGGCCAAGCCTTTGGAGTTGACTAAAGAAGAGATCACCGAACTTGCTCAGGCCGGTGATATCAGGGCGCCGTTCAGCGCTAATGTCTGCGATATTAAGGTCAAGGAAGGTCAAGCCGTAGCAGTAGGCGATACCTTGGTGGTGCTGGAGGCGATGAAGATGCAAACTCCCGTGGCCAGCCCCGTGGCCGGTAAGGTCGAAAAGGTTATTGCTGAGGTTGGCAAGCAGATGAAGCCTGGAGATAAGTTGGTCAAGATTACCATCAAATAGCCTGTTTTGTTTTTTCCTCTACAACGCAAAGAGCCCTGGAGATTAAAGTCTCCAGGGCTCTTTGCGTTGTAGAGGATGATTCAGATCTGTTGAGTGGGACCTGTCAGGTGCTTTTATGAGTCGAATTCGCTGACTCTTGTAATAAAGTGACAGTCTCTAAAAATGAAGTTGACCACACTCGGTGGGGCCAGTACAGTATTTAATTATCATATTAAAAACTGTACTATCTTTCGTGAGAAAAATCACATTTGATCTACTGTGGCCCTTCCATTCGATGGAGTGGTCATCTGACTTCAATTAAGAATAAGGGAGGTACATGATGAGATTGACTAAAACGATGCCCGGGTTTGCACTTGCCATCACGCTGTTGGGTAGTCCTTTATGGTTGCCTGGAACTGTTGCTGCGGAAGGGACCGGGATGGCGGTTGTTAATCAAACAGAAGGTAATACTCTGGCCGGGCAAATTGTAGGGGTGTCAAAAAAGGCAAAGACTATTTCGATAAAGATCGGGCAGGTTACGGAGATGGTGAAATTCTCTGACTCGACCAAAGGTATGGATTTCGCCGAAAAAGGGGAATCTGCTATCATCCAGGTCACTATGGAGAATGGAGAAAAGATGGCTGTTGAGGTGAAGCAAAAGCTGGCTAAACTTCCTGCCGGGACTACCGAGATTATGCCGGAGGATGTGATATCAATCGTGAAAGATGGCACCACTCCTTATACTTTAGTCGATTCCCGGCCGGCCAAGCGGTTTGCCGAGGCCTCCATTCCTACCGCAGTTTCGATTCCGGCAGATGTTCTTAAGGAAAAAGGGGAATCTCTCCTTCCCACGGACAAGGGGGAATTACTTATTTTTTATTGTGGCGGACCAACCTGTGGATTGAGTCCGGAATCGGCAAGTGTTGCGGTCAAGGCCGGGTATACCAATGTCAAGGTCATGATCAAGGGGCTTCCCGGTTGGAAGAAGTCTGGCAAGATGGCGGTGGCAGCCATGGACTTTGTCAAGAAAGGCAATGCAATTATTATCGATCTCAGGCCGGTTGATGAGGCTACCAAAGGGGGCATTCCGAGGGCGGTCAATATCCCGTTTGCGCAGTTTGAGGGAGTGAAGGGGAAATTGCCAAAGGTCAAGTCTGCCCCATTCATTCTTTATGGTTCAGCTGACGAGGAGAAGAAGGCGATTAAACTTCTTGCGGAGTGGGGCTACAAGACAGCTTCCATTGTTAATGGTGGATTGGCAGGGTGGGTGAAGGCTGGTGGTGAGTTGACGACGGGAGGGATCTCTTCCGAGATTCATTATGCCCGCGAGATGGAGAAGGGTGAGATCGGGGTTGATGAGTTCCGTCAGGTTCTCGCCAATGGTTCATCTAGCAGTGTGGTTCTTGATGTCCGCACGGAGGATGAGGTGGAGGAGGGCGCCTTTCCTGGGGCGGTATCTATTCCTCTGGACCAGATATCAAAAAGGATGGGAGAATTGCCAAAGGAGAAGGAGATTCTTGTTCATTGCACCGCTGGTGACCGAGCCTCTATGGCGGCAGACCAACTTAGGAAAGCTGGGTATAAGGTTCGTCATCTGATGGCAGGTGTGGAGTGTGCTGAGGGTAAGTGTGTGATCAGCGAATAAGGTGTGATTATGATTACATTGGATGTGTAGGTCGATTTTCGTGCGAAACTTACAAAAATCTGCCGATAGCAAAGTGCCCCGGAGAGTAATGCCCCTCTTCGGGGTTTTTTTGTTTTGTTTTTTGAAAACCATAGAGTAACGGTTTTGGACTGTTGCTCAGCAAGATGCGTGTTCTGGTGTTCATGTCGCTGCTCTTGCTGTGGAATTAGTGTTTCTCGGTCTCATGAAGATCGCTTTTCAAGGCTTTTACTTCATCGAGGGCCGGAACCGTTTTTTCCACATCCCGAAGGCCGGTTTTGAAGGCCTTGATGCCTTTGCCCAAACCTGCGCCAAGTTCCGGCAGTTTCTTGCCGCCAAATACCATAAACGTAATTCCCATAATGATAACTAACTCCGGCATTCCTAAGCCAAACATATCAAAGTCTCCTGATTGTGTGTGGTGTGGTGCTCGTTCTTGATGGCATGAGAGAGGTGTTGCTTTAGAATAAAGCGACTGAAGGATATCATCCATCAGCCGCTTTATTTTTCAATTGCGAGGAATCTCTGTGCCTTGATCAGGCTTTCTTTGCCATCGGCGGCTTGGGTACATCGCTGCCATGACACTCTGTGCAATTAGGCTGTCCTGGGATGCCATGGGTCTTGCCAGGGGACCATCCCGATTTGGGCTCATAGGTGCCATCTTTCCAGGCGTTCAAATTTTCAACAAGTTGATAAGCAACGCTGGCTGCAACCCGTGCACAACGATCCTTACGCTCGGGGCTGCCTAGGGCGAATCCGGATTCAGCCATCCATTTACCTACCGATACATGGCAGAGAGGAGAGGCGCTAACGGTCTGGATGATTGTTGTCGGTTGCTTGGGCTCTTTCGGGTTAAAGACTGGCAAGGCGGTATCGCTATACCACTGCATGATATCAGAGGCAATAGAGTGACCATGCTCACAATCCGGACCGGCGATCCGAGGGCCGATGATAACATTACTGGCAATACTGGCGCCGGCGTTAGAGCCGCAGAGAGTTCCCCAGCCGACCATGCCTCCTTCAAGGGCGATAAAGGCGTCGATTGGGAAGGATTTGTAGGGCTCACCGACCTTCTCACGCAACTGACCGAAGACGCTGCTGATTACCGCGCCGCCACAAAAGACTCGATACCACTCCTGATAGGCGATTTCAGCGGTTTTTTGCGGGTCAAGCTTGACGTAGGGCCATGGCCATTTCTCGTTGGTCCCATCCTTGGCATGGGCAGACTTTAAAAACCCACCGAAGTGCATTAAGGCTGTGCTGGCGGCTATTGCCCCCGTACCGATCAGCATCTGGCGGCGTGAAATGCCCTGGCACTCCAATTGCTTTTCTTCACTCATTGTTTTTTCTCCTTTCTGTTGCGCTTTTTGATGTTAGCTGGAGGCTGTATTGAGTTTTTCAGCCGGATCCAACCGTAAGTTGAAGCGATACTCTGTGGTAGTTGATGCAAAGAAACAAGGAAATGCTGGAGCTGTCAATGTGGCAAATTGTCGCAAGTGTTTGTTGGGGTTGGTTGAGGCTACTCGTAAAAATTTATACAATTTAAGTAACTGCTTACCTGTTTTGTTAGCGTTCTATCTAGAAATATGAGTAAAGCGATTAAGTCTGTTCAGTAGAGAAAAGTGATCGAATCGAAATTAGAATATTTGAAAGGGTATTGACAGGTTGGGGCTAACAGTGTATCTAAACTGACTGAGTGCTCAGTTAATAGATTTCATGGGGATAACGTGTCTAAACCGCAGACCAAAAAAGAGGCGATACTGCAAGCTGCCACTGTTTTTTTTTCGGAACAGGGCTTTCGGGATACCTCCATGGGAGAAATCGCCAGGGTGAGCGGGGTGGCGGATGGCACCATATTCTACCATTTCAAAACCAAGGAAGATCTTTTCCTTGCTGTGCTCAAAAATTTCAAGGAGATCCTGCTGGCCGAGTGCCAGGCCTATCTTGACGAGAACGAGTCTTCATCGGGCTTGGCAATGATTGAAGCGGTGATATCTTTTTATTTTTATTTGGCAGGCAAGATGGAAGAGCGATTTTTGCTTCTTCATCGGCATTATCCATACAAACTTGCCGAGCAAAATCCTGAATGCCGCCAATATCTTGAAGATATATATAACTGTTTTACAGATGTGTTTGAACGGGCGATTCTTATGGGGCAGGAGGACGGTTCAATCGATAACGTTCCGCCTCGTAAGACAGCTCTGATTATATTTACCCTGGTTGATGGCATGGTCCGTTTGGGGACCTATAACTTGTATCATGAAAGAACCCTGTTTAACGAACTCATCGATTCGTGCCGCAGGATGCTCACAAAGAAAGAGTAGGAGAGGAAATTTATGTTACTGGCAAAAGTATTTCCATTTTTGGGATGGTTTGAAGATTATGATGCAAGCAAATTGCGGACAGACGCTTTAGCGGGGTTGACTGTTGCCCTTGTGCTTATTCCGCAATCCATGGCTTATGCCCAACTCGCCGGGCTTCCAGCCTACTATGGTTTGTATGCGGCTTTCTTGCCGCCTATGATCGCATCGCTCTTCGGTTCCAGTCGACAGCTAGCCACTGGGCCTGTTGCTGTCGTCTCACTCATGTCTGCCGCTTCCTTGGAGCCTCTTGCTACGGCCGGGAGCCCCGAGTTTATTGCGTATTCAATTCTTCTTGCCCTGATTGTGGGTCTTTTTCAGTTTTCGCTTGGCGTTCTCAAACTCGGTCTGGTGGTAAACTTCCTGTCTCATCCTGTTGTTAACGGTTTCACTAATGCCGCTGCTATTATCATCGCCTCTTCACAGTTTTCCAAGTTTTTTGGGGTCTATGTGGATAGTTCGGAGCATCACTATGAGACCATGATCCGGGTCGCGCAAGCCGCCATGGATTATACCCATTGGCCCACTTTGGCCTTTGGCGTAGGGGCAGTAGCCATTATGGCGATCTTGAAAAAAATTAACCCCAGAATTCCCAGTGTTCTCATCGCTGTAGCGATTACCACCGTGATCTCATATGTTATCGGGTACAATAATGATGTGAAAGTGCCGGTGGCCTCTGTCCAAATTCAGGGGCTTAGGGAAACTGTGACCGAGTTCAATCGTGTCGTTGATGAAGTTAATACCTTAGGAAAACAGCGCGCCGCCCTTGGCAAGGAGCTTGATCTTTTAAAGAAAGAGACGGCTGGGCACGGGCCTTCACTGGAGTTGGTGGAGCAGGAGAGCCAGATCAAGATGTTGACCGTGAAAATGGCTATGGCCAAGGAGCAGACTCAATCGTTACGGGAAAAAATCAGGGGGATGAAGTTTGAAGCTTCGATACAGGGCAAGGACTACACTTTTTATCCAAAGGAAGATATTCCGTCCGGGGTGGAAACAGACAAAGGACTCTGGAGAATCAAGATCGGTAACTCCGCCTTGAAAAGTGACAGTTTGCTGCTTATGGGGGGAGGAGCCGTTGTTGGGACAATCCCGGAAGGTCTTCCCAAATTTGCTATCCCGGCGATTAGTATAAAATCTCTGCAGAAGTTGTTACCCACAGCCATTATTATTTCACTGCTCGGTTTCATGGAGGCCATTGCCATTGCCAAGGCTATGTCAGCCAAAACAGGTCAGAAGCTCGATCCGAACCAGGAACTTATCGGCCAGGGTTTGGCTAACATCTTAGGTTCAATGGGTTCAAGCTATGCGTGTTCTGGTTCTTTCTCTCGTTCTGCTGTCAATCTCCAGGCCGGCGCTGTCTCCGGAGTTTCAAGCGTTTTCACCTCCGTTATGGTTGTCATAACACTGCTCTTTTTAACCCCGCTCCTCTACCATCTGCCCCAAGCGGTTCTAGCTGCGGTTATTATGATGGCGGTTGTCGGTCTGGTCAATACCAGCGGGTTTGCCCATGCTTGGAAGGCCCAGTGGTATGATGGCGCTATCTCCATTATTACCTTCTTGGTTACCCTGGCCTATGCCCCGCACTTGGACAAGGGTATCATGGTGGGTGTGGGTCTTTCGATGGGAGTCTTTCTCTATAAATCCATGCGACCTGTAGTTGCCAGTCTGTCCATGCATGAGGATAAGGTGCTCAAGAATGCCCAGCATCACAGGCTTAAGGGGTGCAAGCATGTTGCTGTTGTCAGGTTTGATGGAGCGCTCTTTTTTGCTAATGCTAGCTATCTTGACGAGCAGGTTATAAAATTCAGGACTGAAATGCCGGATCTTCGCTATATCCTTCTTGAGGCCAGCGGCATCAATGATATGGACGCCTCTGGTGAAGAGGCCCTGGCCCTGCTTGTCTCGCGGGTGCGCTCTGCAGGGATTGGTTTTGCCATCAGTAGCGCTAAGGGTGCGGTAATGGCCGTTCTTGAGAGGACGCATCTCTTGGACAAGATCGGTCGGGAAAATTTCTACTCTGACACACTGTCTGCTGTTGATAATATTGTGTATAAAATTCATAATGAAACAGATCTGCCCCAAAAAGGGTGTGGAAAATGCCCACTGACTCACTATCATCCACAGGAAGTTTGATTGATTTATCGAATGATACCGTATTTTATCGAGAGATGTCGCTTGCCGAAGGACTTAACAAAAGAGGTTAACAATGCCTAATATTTCAATTTTTAGTGGGGATTTCAGTAACGGTTCATCTGTGGTCAAGGAACTACTGGACAGAACCGGCTGCAGTTTTGTGACAGATAATAACTTGGTGGCACGCGCTGAGAAACTCTCTGGCATGAGCGAGAGCAGTATTGAGAGCGCTTTTTTAACAAAGACATCGGTGTTTAATAAATTTACCCGCGAGAAGGAGCGGGCCATGGCTTATCTCAAGCTTGCCATGGCTGAAATGCTTTCCGGACAAAACCAGCTGATGTCGGGGTACCTTGCCCACTTGGCTCCTCATTCAATCACCCATATTCTACGGGTCTGTCTTATTGGTGACCTCAAGTTCAGGGTTTCTGTGGCGAAGCGTGAGCAGGGGCTTTCCGAGAAAGAGGCGGTCAAGCTTATCACTAGCGTGGACAATGAAAGATCGTGCTGGGTCAAAAGTACTGGTGGAGCAACCGACCCATGGGATCCCAAAATGTATGATCTCGTTATTCCCATGCATCAGACAAGCGTGACGGAAGCTGCTGTCCTTATTGAGGAGTATTTGAAAGGGGATATACTAAAACCAACCGCAGCTTCACTTCAGGCTGTGGAGGACAATCTCTTGAAGGCCAGGGCCGCTGTCGCCTTGATCAACGAAGGTCATGACGTAGAAGTGGAAGCGTGCAAAGGTGTGGTCACAGTTACTGTAAATAAGCAGGTGCTCATGCTCAGTCGCCTGGTGGATGAAATCCGGGGGATCGTCAGCAAGGAACAGGAAGTCATTTCTGTAGAGGTTAAAATCGGCAAGAATTACCACCAGACCAATGTCTATCGGAAGTTTGACTTTGATGCACCCACCAAGGTGTTGGTGATTGACGATGAGCGTGAGTTCGCTAAAACCCTGTCCGAGCGTCTTATCCTGCGTGATATGGGTTCTGCTGTTGCTCATGACGGCGAAACAGCCTTGAAGCTTATTGCTGATGACGCGCCAGAGGTGTTAGTCCTAGATCTCAAGATGCCTGGCATTGACGGGATTGAGGTATTGCGTCGGGTCAAGGAAACCAATCCTTCCATAGAGGTCATTATCCTCACGGGCCATGGCTCCGCCACTGACCGGGACACCTGCCTCAAGCTTGGCGCTTTTGACTATCTGCATAAGCCTGTTGATATCGAGCTTCTGAGCAGGAAGCTTAAAGAAGCAAAAGAAAAAATTCATCAGAGCAAGAGTAGCTAGTTCTAAGTTGCATTCAACAGAATATTCCAGCAAGCATCCAGGCCAAGACCGTGAAGGCCAGTGAGCAGCGACGAAGAGCGTACATATCAGTACGCCGATGAGCAGCACAGCGCAGCCGGAAGGTATTGGTTTAATGCGAACTGAAATAAGATCTGCTTTTGGCGTACGACCTGGGGGGCAGTAGTAATATGTCTATTTTAGACAGGATTAAGCCTGTTTTTTGGGATTATAAGGCCAAAGAGATCGGCCCTTTCAAGCGGCTGTTTAATTTTCAGCGTCTGTGGAGAACTTCTGCCCTGTTGATGAGCATTGTGGCAATTGTCCCCCTCTTGGCGCTTGCCTATTTTGATTGTGTCGCCACCAAGAAAGATGCGGAGATTGAGATAAGCCTACGTACCGCCAGGGTGGTTTCAAACACCAAGCGCACCGTCTCTTTTTTTCTTGAGGAGAGAAAGGCAGCTCTTGATTTTCTGGTGCTAACTAATTCATTTAATGAGATTAATGATAAGAAACAGCTGACCAGGATATTGGGAAGCCTTCGACAATCCATCGGTGGGTTTACCGATCTGGGTGTCATTGATGCAAAGGGCATCCAGGTCAAATATGTTGGTCCCTTCGATCTGGAAGGAAAAGATTATAGCGAAGAAGAGTGGTTTGTTGAAACCATGGCCAGTGGAGTTCACATCAGTGAGGTCTTCCTGGGTTTTCGAGAGATTCCGCATCTCGTCATTGCAGTGAGACAGGCCTTAGATGACGGGGGGTATTATGTTCTGCGGACTACTATTGATACCGATCGTTTTAACCAATTGTTGTCGGGACTGAGCCTGAGCGGTAATGGTGATTCGTTTCTTATTAACCGAGATGGCACTGTTCAAACTCCGTCATTATACCATGGGAATGTGTTAGATGTCCTCCCGGGTGTTGTGCCGGACTATTCTGAGCATACCGAAGTCCGCGAGCAGGTTGATTCTGATGGCAGGCATGTTATTCTTGGATATGCCTATATTCCGGAATCCCCTTTTATCCTCATGGTTATTTCGCAGAAAGATGAGCTGATGGACCCATGGTATCAGACCAGGAGGGTAATCTATGGTCTCGTTGCTTTTAGTGTTGTCCTCATTCTGTTCGTCGCCCATGGTGTATCTCTATGGTTGGTCAATGATATATTCATTGCTGATCAAAGACGTATTCATGCCCTTCGCGAGGTAGAGCATACCAGCAAACTTGCCTCCATCGGGCGCCTTTCCGCTGGCGTTGCTCACGAGATCAATAATCCTTTGGCCATTATCAATGAAAAGGCTGGTCTTATCAAAGACCTGTTCACTTTTCAAAAGAGGTATGAGGCAGATGAGAAACTGCTTGGCCTCATCGATTCCATCATTTTTTCTGTTGAGCGCTGTGGCGCTATCACCAAGCGTTTGCTGGCATTTGCCAGGCATCTTGATGTGAAAATTCAGTCGATCCATCTGGCTGCTGTGATTGAAGATGTTTTGGGCTTTCTGAAGAAAGAGGCTGAATATCGGAGCATTGCGGTAACTGTAGATATTCCGGAGGATATTCCGGATTTTGAAACCGATCGTGGGAAGGTGCAGCAAATATTTTTGAATTTAGTCAATAATGCCTTCCAGGCCATGAAAGATGGTGGTCATCTGGACATTTCAGCAAATCTTGACGGGATGGGGTATGTGTCTGTCACTGTTGTCGATGATGGTAGCGGAATTCCGGCGCCGGATCTGAAGCGAATATTTGAGCCGTTTTTTTCAACTAAAACCAAAACGGGCGGCACCGGACTTGGACTTTCTATTACCTACGGACTGGTTCAGGAACTTGGGGGGAAGATACAGGTGGAAAGTGAGCTTGGTAAAGGAACTAAGTTTATAATTTCCTTGCCGCTTAAGTCGCAGCAACAGGAGAGAGGAGGAGTATGAAGGTTTTACTGGTAGATGACGAAGAAGAGTTGGTTTCCACCTTGGCGGAGAGATTGTCTTTTCGGGGTATTGACGTGGGCTGGGCAACAGGCGGGGAGAGTGCGCTGCAAAAAATTTCAGAACAACGGTATGATGTTGCCGTGCTGGATATGAAAATGCCTAAAATCACCGGTCTGGAATTGAAAAAAGAGTTAGCGGAAAAATGTCCCCACATGAAATATATCTTTATGACTGGACATGGCTCAGAAGAGGATTTCAAGAGAGTTGCCTCCGAGGCCGGGACAGAATATTACCTGGTGAAACCGGTAAAAATTGAAGACCTGGTCCAAAAATTAAACGAGGTGTTCGGAACTTAAGGGAGAAATTTCATGTGCTGCGAATCAATGTCAACAGGTCAGGAGGGCCTGAAATTTTTTGGAAAAATGTCCGCCTCTATCTCCCATGAGATAAAAAATGTTCTTGCCATAATTAATGAGAATGCCGGTCTTCTCGAAGATCTTACCCTGATGGCAGACAAGGGAATCCCATTGGACAGTGAGCGGATCAAAAATATTTCTCTGTTGATTTCGAAGCAGATCCGCCGGGCTGATGGCATTGTGAAAAACATGAACGCTTTTTCCCACAGTGCAGATGACACTATCAAAACTGTTGAGTTAAACGATATTTTGATCCTGATGGTCAACCTCTCTGAAAGATTTGCCAGTATGCGCAGTGTTACACTTGAGCATGCATCAGGCCAATCAGTAGTCAATGTCACCACCAATTCATTCGTTCTGGAAAATGTAATCTGGCTCTGCCTCGATTCTGCTATGAACTTTGTGGGGCCAGGGAAAACGGTTCGCTTATCAGCTGAAAAAAAAGAGGATGCTGTCGAAATTCGTTTCGGAGGCTTAAAGGATTTTTCTTATTTAGCTGGGGAACAATTTCCCGGCAAAGTTCTACTCGGGATGCTCAGCGCTCTTAATGCTGATATTTCTGTTCGGCCAGAGTGCGAAGAGCTTGCCATCATTTTCTCCGAGTGATAAATGTATTAGTGATGGTAGCAAGAGTCGAGAGAAGCTGTGACAATCTCGCAAGAAGTCACGGGATGGCTAAGTGAAAGGGTCGATATGCAAGGTGCAGTGTATTGTTGAGAATGAAGCCACACATGTGGTGTGCTGAATGAACAATAATGCGCGGCAACGCAGTAGATCGGACTTTTGGCGACGCCATCATAATTGACAAATACTTAGGAGTCTGCTGATGGCTGAAAAAATTTTACTTATTGACGATGAAAAAGACTTTGTTGAAACTCTGGCAGCAAGGATGCGTTCCCGCGATATGGATGTTTCGACTTCAACCTCTGCCAAGGAGGCGCTCGCTCAGTTTGACACAGAGGCCTTTGATGCGGTTGTTCTTGATTTGCAGATGCCTGATATGGACGGGCTCGAGGCGTTGAGAAGGTTGAAGGAAAAAAATCCTAACATTCAGGTTATTTTGCTTACCGGTCAGGCCACAGTAGAAAAGGGTATCCAGGCCATGAAGCTCGGAGCCCTTGACCTTCTTGAGAAACCGGCAAGTATCGAGACCTTGACTGAAAAGATTAAAGCGGCTAAGGCCAACAAGATGGTGCTTGTTCGAGCAGAGTCAGAGCAGAAAATCAAAGATATTATCGGCGGCAAAGGCTGGTAATATATCCTATTGAGCCATGGCAAGGCAATTTTTAAGCACTGCCATGGCTGTCATTTTTTTCTTGAGAGTTTCTCCCCCTTCCCCATTTCTCTTTTCTTTTTTCCAATAAATAATTAACGCGCTAAAACAAGGGGTCTCAAAAACCATTGGGTTTTTCTTGATCACTTAAAACGAATTCCCTTGACAAGAGCTTTGTTGAGCAATTATCCATATCCAAAATTTTTGTTTTCTTTGTCGGTAGAATTACCTGGAAAATAAGGTCGAATAAATTGGTATGGTTTGCTCCTTATTGAGGATTGTTCCATCTTTTAATTCTTGTGGGTCGGGTCAGTCTGTCAGTCTATAACACGGACAAGAAGAGATGAAAGACGGGTAGTCTCATGGTGTTGGTTGAAAGGTGCTTGGTACTGATTTTTTTAAGTTTATTAGTGGTTCAGGTTGGTTAGGAGATTGGAACAAGGAGAGGGTTGGTAAGAGAGGGGAGGAATGAGTGGGGAAAGAATCTCTATTCGGTAAGTTTATCACCTTTTTTGCTCACTACTTTCAAGCGATCAAGCTGAATAGTTACCATCAATCTTGAGTTGATAATCTAAACACAAGGCAAAAAGGAGAAGATCCGTGACAGCAGATACGTTGGTTGTAAAAGACTTTATTATTCCTCTGGATAGATATCCGCACTTGAGTGACACGCAGACTCTCCATGATGCGGTCGAAATTATTCAGACCTTTACCTGTGGACCCAGCGATCGGCTGCGATATTCCGAGTTGATGGTTATCAATGACCAGAATCAGTTGGTGGGCAGGGTTACCTTGCAGGATATTTTGCAAGGCCTTGACCAGCGCCTGGTGGATGTGACCAAGGTTAAGAAATTTGAAGGGCAGAGCGTGGAATATGCCAACTTGTCAATTTTATGGGAGGATTCTTTTTTTGTGGAGTGCGCAAAAAAGAGAATTACTCCGATTAAGGATCTGATGTCGCCTGCCACGCGTTTTGTGAAGGGGGAGGACCCTCTGCTCAAGGCCTTGGCTATGTTGCTGCACAGCAATGATGTGATTATGCCGGTTGTCGACGATGGTCGGGTTGTCGGTGTCATTCGCTTGGAAGAGATCTTCAAGGCGATAAGCAGTCGTTGCCAACTGTAAGAGCGTGCAGCATACGGTTTTCTTGTCGTCTCTTCCTGATGGAGAATCGCTAAGCGTCGACCAGGGTGCCCGAAGTTCTGGATATAATGTGGTTTGGGTATTGCGGTTGGTCAAAAGTCCATAGGGATTTTTATCTAAACTATAAACAAGATTTTTAAAAATAAATTTTGAAAATGAGGTTTGAAAACCATGACAAGTTCAAATTCAAACGTGGGGATGGCAATGGAAAAGGCGCCCATTGACTGGAAGCGGATAGCCTTTCTGATGTTGGGGGTGTTTCTGTTTGCGGGGGTTTATTATTCACCGGCCTGGCCCGATGCCGTTGATCCTTTGGGTGAACATTTTGTACTCTCCAAGGAGGCCAAGGGCGCCTTGGCCGTCTTTCTGTTGGCCGGTACCTGGTGGGTATTTGAGGTAGTTCCCATTGGTGTCACCAGTCTGGCCATAGGCACCTTGCAGGCTCTGTTTATGATCCGCCCCGCCAAGGTGGCGTTTAAGGATTTCATGGATCCTTCGGTACTTTTTATCTTCGGTTCCATTGTTATCGGGATGGTCTTTACCAAGACCGGTCTTACCAAGCGGGTGGCGTACAAGATGCTCTCCATTGTCGGGGAACGGACCTCCATGATCTATCTGGGCTGTTTTGTGATGACCGCAGCCCTGACCCACATCATGGCTCACACGGCGGTGGCCGCTACCATGTACCCCCTGCTGATGGCGATTTATTCCATGTACGGCGAGGGGGATAAGCCCACCAAGTTCGGTAAGGGATTGTTTATGGGGATGGCCTATATCGCTGGTGCCGGCAGCATTATCACCCTGTTGGGCGCTGCCCGTGGCGCTGTGGCTGTCGGTTTTTATAAGGACATCATGAAGGTCGATATCAGCTTCTTTGACCTCACTTATTATATGTTTCCCGTCGGCTGGCTTATGGTCGGCGTACTGTTTCTTTTTTTCATGCTGGTGTTGAAGCCGGAAAAGGACCGTATCCCTGGCCTCAAGGATAAGGCCAAACGCATGTATAAAGAACTTGGCGGCATGACTTTAAATGAGATTCTGGCCAGCACCATCGTCATTGGTACTATCTGTATTATTTCGGCTCAGTCTTTTGTCCCTGCACTTAAAGTTTTGGATAAGACCGGTATCCTCCTCTGTTCCACTATCGCCTTTTTCGTGCTCAACATTCTGACCATCCAGGACCTTGAAGAGATTCCCTGGAACATCATCTTGCTCTTTGCCGGGGCCATGTCCATTGGTTTTTGTCTGTGGGACACCGGCGCCGCCAAGTGGCTGGCGGTCAATTGGTTGGTAATGTTTCAGAAGGCCAACTGGTTTGTCTTTATTATGGCTATCGCTTTTTTTGTCATGGTTATGACCAACTTTATCATGAACGTGGCAGCCATCGCCATCTCCCTGCCGGTGGCCCTGGTTATCGCCCCTTACCTGGGAGTTGCCGGTGAGGTTATCTTGTACGCATCTCTGGTTACAGCCGGTATGCCTTTTCTACTCCTCGTGGGCGCGGCGCCCAACGCCATTGCCTACAACTCAAAGCAGTTTACCACTGGGGAGTTTTTCTTGTATGGTATCCCTGCCAGTATCTTGCTGATGGGGTTGGTGGCTTTAGCGATCGCTGTAATCTGGCCATTGATGGGCATGCAGATTACCCTGCCGGTTCAGTGAGTTAAGGAGTTGCTTTTAGTAAATAAGAGTTGTAAGTATCTCGATCAAAGCTGAAAGATGAGCAGATGCCCGGAACTGTGATCGTTCAGCAGCTCGGTCGATGTGTGAAATAGGTTTGAGAGCTTTGGCCAGTCTATGTGAGTCTGGCCGACGACACAGCAGATACCGTGCTGGTGATAGTTTCCTATAAGTTTTAGGTTTTTTGTGAAATAGAGAACAAGGAGGAAGAAACATGGCAGCATCGGGGAAATTTGCCACCGCCATTAACTGTATGGACGGTAGGACTCAACAGTCCGTTATTGACTACATGAAGAACCGTTTCGGTGTGGACTATGTGGATATGATTACTGAGCCGGGTCCCATTAAGGCCTTAGCTGAAAACAGTAATATCAGCACCTTGGAGTCGGTGAAGAGACGGTTGGATATCTCGGTGAACGGTCATGGCTCAAAGGCCGTGGCTATTGTCTGCCATCATGATTGCGCTGGTAACCCGGTAGATAAGGACACCCAGCTCAAACAGCTTGAGGTGGCAGTGAAAAACGTGGCATCCTGGGGTTTTGCTGTTGAATTTGTCAAATTATGGATCGGCGATAATTGGCAGGTCAACGTCATTGCTTGACCTGATTGTGGTTGGGCAGGAACTGTAAAGCAGGCATAGTTGAGGTATCTTCAGGTCGTGCCTGTTGATAAAATTGGGCCGGGGCGGATTATTCCGTTGCCGGCCCAATTTTATTTGTGATTTCTCTCTCAAGGTTCGAACTGACAGAATTAAAACCTGTTTGGTCTCATGCTCTGGGCTTCGTTACCATTTTTTTGTAAGGGCGGGTGGCGCTGATTGGCTAATGTTCATGCGCGGGGCGTGTTTTACTTGAATACTTCAATTAATTAATTTTCTGGTCGAGACTTTATGGATTATCTGATCGTCTGCAGTGCCGCATTACTGGTAGCGGGACTCACCTTTTTTGCTGGATTTGGCCTCGGTACTTTGTTGATGCCGGTTTTCGCAATTTTTTTCCCAGTGGAGGTCGCCATTGCTGCTACGGCCATGGTTCATTTGGCCAATAATTTTTTTAAGGTGCTGCTGGTCGGACGTCATGCCAATCAGCGGGTAGTCCTGCTATTTGCCATCCCCGGTGCGGTAGCTGCGGTTTTAGGAGCAATGATGCTCGGATTTTTTGCCGAAAGTGGGCCGCTTGTTAGCTATGAACTCTGGGGCAGGTTGTATAATGTTACTCCAGTCAAGTTGTTGATTGCAATGGTGATTGGTGTATTTGCAGTTATAGAATTGCTGCCGTTTGGTCAACACCTGGCTTTTGGTCCCCGTTTTATTCCGTTGGGTGGGTTACTGTCAGGTTTTCTCGGAGGTCTGTCCGGTCATCAAGGAGCCCTGCGTTCGGCCTTTCTGGTTCGCGCCGGTTTGGAAAAGAAGGCGCTGGTTGGCACTATGGTAGTATCTGCCGTAGTTGTAGATATGGCGCGTCTTGTGGTGTACGGCGCCACTTTCATGCATCATGATTCAGCGATGCTTACAGACCAAAATATGCTGGGCTTGGTGGCTGCCGGTTCCTTGGCCGCTTTTGTCGGGTCCTTTGTCGGGGCGCGCCTGCTCCACAAGATGACTTTGGGCGCGCTCCATAAAATCATCACCGTCATGCTTATCCTGCTAGCCGCTGCCATGGCTCTTGGTGTGGTATAAGCCCATCTCGATTGCCTGAACAGCAGGTGCTATAATAACAATAAAGGTAACTGCTCAGGTTAGCGGTAATCAGTTATCGGTTTACAGTTAAAAGAATCATGGTCAGTCATGAATGCATCGTAGATGCATGAAGTCAGGGTGTGCTAAGCCATTGACAGGATCACTCACCGTCAACTGCCAACCGTAAACCGACAACCTGAGCAGTTACCAATAAGATATTGGCTGAGGTAATGGGTGCTTATTAAAAAACTATTTGTGCTTCTCGGAGTGCGATTTTGATTTTTTCATGTAACTCCTCGAACTCCACTGGTTTCAGACAATAATCCTGAGCCCCGTACTCGATGCTTTTCAATCCCGCCTCCATCGAGGCGTGACCGGTGAGAAGGATGACGATCAGGGAGGGCCAGGCATGCTTGATCTCTTTCAAAAAAATAAGCCCGTTTTTGTCCGGGAGCATAACGTCAAGGATGACGACATGCGGCCAGCCTTCTTCAATCTCTTGTTGTGCGGCAGCACAGGTGGTAGCGGCCTTGATGGCATAGCCCCGCCGTGTCAGTCGTTTGTTGGTGGTTTCAAGAAAATCCTGCTCATCATCGACCAGCAGGATATGGATGTTGTTGGTTGCCATAAAATCTCACTCTCATAAGAGATAGTAGTTACGTAGTTTTTCTACAGTTGGGGAGCGATGCCGAGCCTGCTACTCTATCCTACACTCCGGAATGATGCTGCGCAGGTTGTTGGTAATTTTTTGTCGATAATGGGCTACCATGTTCCGATCACCCATCACCATGTCGATCTGCCGAGTATGTATCAGCAGATATCCCAACACTTTCAGGCGGTCAATAAGATAAGCATTTGGTCTTTTTTCGATTCGGGCTGACAGTGCATCCGCCTTCAGCTCCAAACGGAAGCCATAGAGAGTCAGGATTTCCTTGATGAGATCAATTCTAATTATTCTGCGCTCTTTATCGGCGGCTCCGCCGTTGAATTTAAAACTGATATAGTTCTCGGTGAGAAATTTACTCAAGTGGGCCTCAATCATGGCGAAATGATAACCCAGGCGGACACTGACGTTGCAAAAATTTTTCGATACCATGAAGTAATTACGTTTCGTTAACGATGAACGGAGACAGGGCTCAAGATTCCGGTTTTGGGTAGAGCGAAAGAGAATGGAGCCGAATCCGGATAGGTTGATGGGGGGCGGTCCATCCCAGGGGATGACTGTCATTCCTTCCCAAATTGCCAGCATGGGGAGTGAAACGATAGCGGTAACGGGGATAAAATTTTCCTTGGTGTTAAACGAGCGGTCAAAACCGTCGTCCAGATTGATCACCCACCACTGGTATGCTGTTTCTCCGATTAACTGCTTGGCGCACTTGTCGTCAAAGCCATATCGACTCCCGAAGGAGAACATTTCGGACACCGCCTTTTCGTGACAAAATCGAGTCAAATCATGCAGGGTCATACAGGAAGAGGGGGTGAAATAGAGAGAGGTCGGATCGGTAAGATTCAGTGGGGTGACCAGGGACAGAATTTTTTGGAGCAACTTATAGATCGGGCTGTCAACCATCAGATTCGGACTCTGTTCGGTCTCGTGCTCAAGGATGTCCGTCCGGTGTCCTTGGTACACGCGGCAGGCGGTGGCATCGACGGTGATCTCATCTCCATTGTTCAGGAGAATAGTCGCCCCGTCTATGCCAAAGATGGCGGGGACGCCGAACTCGCGGGCCACTGTCGCTAAGTGGGCTGCCACCTGACCGGTTTCACTGATCACTGCCACTGCGCGGTTGAGCAAGGTGGCCCAGTCAGGAACGGGATGTGCCACCACCAGTACTGCACCCTTTGGGAAACTAAGAAGATCGACGGTGGAGCGGACAATGAAGACCGGACCGCTGCTGACTCCGAGGCTTGCCGTCACCCCGCCCTTTAAGATGGCATTGTCGTTCTGGTCAGTATCATGGTTTAAGGTGTCGTTGAGAAAGGCTGTAGTTAGCGTCAGTGGTCGACTTTGTAGTAACACTACCTCTCCTTGTTGGTTAATGGACCACTCGATGTCCTGGGGTTCTCCGAAGTGCTGCTCAAGTAGGATGGCAATATGTGCCAATTCACTTGCCTGAGCATCGTTTAAGGTTAGCGCGGGTGTCCCTTTCTCGCCAGGACGCTGGTTAATCTGTTTGCTGATAATTTGGTGCGGGTACTCCCGGCTGATCCGGAAATAGTCGGTTGCGACATTGCCATCCACAACCTGGTTGGCTAAGCCGGCCACGACATTGATTTCGATCCAGTCGCTACGGCGGTTGGTGGGTGATCGTGAGTAACTGACTCCGCTTAGAAGCGCATCAACCATAATCAGGCAACCGACGCACATTGTGATGTCCTGATGGCGGAAGCCGCGTTGGGTGCGATAGATAATGGCCTGACTCTTGTATTTTCCGGCGACGATCTCCTTGTAGGTCTGGATAATGAAATCAGGGCTGACATTGAGTTGGGTGCGGTATTGACCGGCAAAGGAAACGCCGCTACTGTCTTCACCGAGGGCGCTGGAGCGCATGGAAACCAGGATCTCCTCCCTGTCTGCAGTCTGCAGGGTGTGGTGTTGGGCTAGGATTTGATGCTCCAGATCGGATGGCAGGGCGGAACTGATGATCATTTGCTGGATGGTTGAACTGGTCTGGTAGAGTTCTTCGAGGTTGTCCTGGTCCGTGGTTTTTAAACGGCGGTTGATCTCATCTTGAAGGAGAGTGGCGGTCATGAAATATTGGCAGGCAGAGGCAGTGATGACAAAACCATCAGGTGTTTTGAGCCCGACCCGATTGCGGATTTCTCCGAGGTTGGCCATCTTCTCTCCGACTAGATCGACCATGCCCCGGTCGACTCGGTCCATGCCTAGAATCCATTTGCCCTCTGCCACCAGGGGCTTGTTGCTGACTAGGGTTTCAACTTCTCTGCTAATGCGCTTGAACGCCTCATTCAGGGCTTGATACTTGCCGCCCGACATCTCCTGCAGAAGACGGATCATCTTGTAGATATTGACCGAAAGAGCGGTGCAATTGCCGCGGACAAAGGCCATGCCAAATGGTCGTCCGGCAGCAAGGGTCTGCTCCATCTCGGCCATTAGTTCCAGGGCGGCGTTGTTAGCGGTTAACAGCGCTCTAAAGGCCTTATAGCATTGGGCAAATGAAATGGAAGGCACGGCGGATGGCTGATCAAAACGAAACCAGTTGCTGATCTTCTGCCATAAGGCCGTGATTGAAGGCATAAAAAGTTACCTGTCCGTTACCAAAAAAGCCAGCCTCTTCAGGCTGGCTTTTTTGAGGTTATTTGGTAAACGTTCACCGGGCACCCCATCTGCTTCGCAGTCTCGCAAACTCGCTTAGCTGTCAGCGGCCTGCTCATGTGCAACTAGCACACTTCGCAGACCGCTTTCGCGCAGGTAAGCGACCGTAGAGAGACTCCGGCTGGGGCACCCGGCAAACGTTTACAGTCCGGTGAAATCCGTACGTTCAACGCTTCTGATGAACGATTATGTTATTTGAAGCGCCGGAGGTGTTAGTGGTCTAGTTTCATGCCCCAGCCTTCGAACATGAAGAGGATTGCGAACCCGAACCACAAGGTGTAGATGACATAGCCGGCTAGGGAAAGGACCACGGTGCCCCATTGGTCCTTGATCGGCACCGCTTCAATGCCGTAATAGGTGTAGGG
>VMSU01000230.1 GCA_013792005.1 Desulfobulbaceae bacterium | reverse complement strand
TTACAGTCCGGTGAAACCCGAACGTTAAACGCTTCTGGTGAACGATTCACTCAAAAAAAGATGAGAAAATTTACAAAATTAAGTACGCTTGGTGCTGATTACTTTTTATTCAAAGCGCAAACAACAGTGCAAGCCCTGGAGAAGCACAAAACAACAAGGGAATGAGCATTATCGAGTGGCTCCTAATCGTCCGTAACAGCAACAGGAAGCAATGATTACCTCCTTCATTTTCAATAAACTCAAGCAGGCCTGCGCGGATCTGCTGCCCATTGTCCTGGTTATCGCCTTTTTTCAGATTATCGTCTTGAAACAACCGCTGCCGCAAATGGGCGAAGTGCTTTTTGGCGCCCTTCTGGTAGTGCTCGGCCTTACCCTCTTTGTCCAAGGGCTTGAGATGGGTCTCTTTCCCATCGGTGAGGCAATGGCCCACGCCCTGGCCAGAAAGGGCAGCCTCTTCTGGCTCCTCAGCTTCGCCTTTGCCCTCGGGTTCTCAACCACTGTCGCCGAGCCAGCCCTCATCGCTGTCGCTGCCGAAGCAGCAAAAATTGCCAGCGAGGGCGGGCTTATCGATCCAGGCCAGGAGACAATGAACCAGTACGCCTTTGGCCTTCGCATGTCAGTCGCCTTTTCGGTAGGGCTGGCCATCCTCCTCGGTGTGATGCGGATCATTCGCGGCTGGCCCATTCATTATTTGATCATCAGCGGTTATGCTCTCGTCATGCTGATGACCACCATTGCCCCGCAAGAGATCATCGGCATCGCTTACGATGCCGGCGGAGTCACCACCTCCACCATCACCGTACCACTGGTGGCAGCGCTGGGAGTAGGGCTGGCTTCAACCATTCGCGGACGGAGCCCTCTGTTGGACGGCTTTGGCCTGATCGCCTTCGCGTCTCTGCTCCCGATGATCTTCGTCATGGGGTACGGACTCATAATTTTCGGCTAAAAAAGAGGCTCTTGCTGTGGAATTCATACAAGATTTCAGCATAATACTGCTTGCCACCTGCAGGGATGTGCTGCCGATCATCGTTCTGATCACCGGGTTTCAGCTTCTGGTATTGCGCCAACCCATCCCCCATCTGCGCCGTCTTGTTGTCGGTGGAGTATATGTTGTCCTCGGCCTGGCGCTGTTTCTGGCAGGACTCGAAAAGGCGCTTTTCCCACTCGGCAAGATCATGGCAGCCCAACTCTCCGATCCCGCCTTTATCTATGGCGCAAACACCATTGTTTTAGAAGCCGACTGGAAGGCATACGGCTGGATCTACCTCTTTGCCGCCATGATCGGCTTTGCCACCACCATCGCCGAACCCTCTCTCATTGCTGTAGCCTTTAAAGCAAACGAAGTTTCTGCCGGGACCATCAGCCAGTGGGGTTTAAGAATCACCGTGGCAGTTGGAGTCGCCTTTGGCATCAGCTTAGGCACTTTTCGAATTGTCACCGGCACCCCACTCTATCTCTACATCCTGGTCGGCTATATGATTGTCATTTTCCAGACCCTCTTTGCCCCCAAAAGCATCATCCCCTTAGCCTACGATTCAGGTGGAGTCACCACCTCAACAGTCACGGTCCCCTTGGTAGCTGCTCTTGGCCTAGGGTTGTCCGCCACTGTTCCAGGACGAAATCCCGCCCTCGACGGCTTTGGCCTTATTGCCTTTGCCAGTCTTTGTCCAATCATAACCGTCATGGGCTACGCCCAACTGATGCACTGGCTCAGTCAACGAAAAAAATAATCCACGGAGAAAAGAAATGCGCTTTAAACTCATCCTATCCTCAGTCAAGCCTGACATCACAGATAGTATTGTTGATGCGGCTAAAGGAGCTGGAGCCACAGGGGCAACAATCATACCGGCCAGGGGTACCGGTATTAGAGAGGCGAAGACCTTTTTTGGCCTCTCACTGGAGGCACAGACCGATATCATTATGTTTCTTCTCGAAGAACATCTGGTAACAAAAGTCCTCGACACGATCAGAGAGGCGGGGCAATTCCACAAACCCGGCACCGGCATCGCCTTTGTACTCCCTGTCGAACATGTGGTAGGCCTTGAAAGCCAGATGGAAAAATTTAAAGAAGAAGTCAGGGAAAGTTACTTTTAATAAGCCACATTTTCTAGAGGAAGAATATTATGGGAACTGTCAGCACAAAAATCATCCGGGCACGAGACGTGATGCACAAAAACGTTATCTCCATTGACGGCATGGCCACAGCAAGGGAAGCTGCCGCCAAGATGCGCGCTGAAAAAATCTCATCTCTGCTGATCAAAAAACGGCATACCGATGATGCTTGGGGGATTGTGGTCGTTCAGGACTTTGTGAAAGGGGTGATCATTCCGGACCGCTCTCCCAGCGAGGTGAATGTCTATGAAATCATGACCAAACCGATAATCACCGTGCCGGCGGACATGGATATCCGATATGTGGCCCGCCTGATTTACCGGGCCGGCATCCGGCAGGCCCCGGTTGAAGAGGAAGGAAAGATTGTCGGCATGATCTCGCTCTCCTCACTGATTCTTGACAACGATTTCTTTTAGTCCCTGAACAGACAGTCCCCTGCATATCAAATAAAATGAAACGATTACTGCTACTGGCGATAACATGCTTGTCCCTGTTGACCAGCGGCTGCGAAGATGTCGACGTAATGCTGGCCACTGAGGCCGGAATAGATGCCTTTAAGGCCGCAACATTATCTGATGAAGAGGTAAAAAAACTGGCAGCGCAAACTGCGCAGTTTTCCGACAGCGCCAACACCATTGCTACCAGTCAAACGAAGCACTCCCAGCGACTGAAAAAGCTCACTGGCCAACACGTTCAACAGGAAGGTCTTGAATTCGACTTCAAGGTATACGTTAATCCGGAGGTCAATGCCTTTGCTATGGCTGACGGCACGATCCGGATCTACAGCGGACTGATGGAGATGATGAATGATGGGGAACTGCTCTTTGTTATTGGCCACGAGATTGGCCATGTAACAAAAGACCATGTCCGAAAAAAACTAAGAATAGCCTACGCAGCCCAAGCCGTGCGTAAAGGCGCCGCCGCTATCAATAATGAGTTTGGCGTCATCGCCCGTTCTCAGATCGGTGGTTTTGCAGAAAAACTGCTGAACGCTCAATTCTCGCAACAAGAGGAACGGGAAGCTGACGATTACGGACTCTCCTTTCTTGCACAGACTGGACACCAACCAGCAGCAGCCATTTCCGCCTTGCGCAAGCTTGCCACCTTGGGCAACAACCACAGTTTCCTCTCAAGCCACCCTGCTCCGGGCGCAAGGGCAGATCGCTTACAAGCCCAACTCACCCAACAAAAAACAGCAATTGGCCGGACACCCCCTCAACGAAAAAATCTCTGGGCATTTAGCACCGTTACCTTTCCCCCCCGCTGTGGGCTTCTGTGCTTGAATTTTCCAAATAGGGTTGATGGAGTTTGACCGGTGTGCCGCCACGCATGCGCAGATTAAGCATCTCAACCATCACCGAGAAGGCCATGGCGAAATAGATGTACCCCTTGGGGATATGCATATCGAGTCCATCTCCAATCAGCGCCACACCAATTAACAGTAAAAAGCTCAACGCCAGCATCTTGATGGTCGGATGTTTTTCGACAAAGACGCTGATTTTCCCCGCAAAGAGCATCATGAAAAAAACAGCGATAACGACTGCGGCAACCATGACACTGAGCTGGTTGGCCATCCCCAAGGCCGTAATGATGGAATCAAGAGAAAAGACGATATCCAACAGGAGGATCTGAACGATAACCGAAGAAAAAGTCACTCCTACTTTACCAAACGACACCTGACCATTTTCCCCCTCAAGCTTCTCATGGATTTCCATGGTACTCTTCCACAGCAGAAACATCCCCCCTGAAAGCAGGATCAGGTCACGCCCGGAGATCTCATTAGCGAGCAGAGTAAACAACGGCTTGGTAAGCCCCATCAGCCAGGAGAGTGAGAACAGCAGGGCCACCCGGACAAACATCGCCAACCCGAGACCAATCAACCTGGCCTTCTCTTGCTCTTCAGCGGGCAGTTTGCCCGCCTGAATTGAGATAAAAATGATATTATCAATGCCGAGGACGATCTCCAGGGCGGTCAGGGTCACCAAAGCCATCCAGACCTGCGGGTCAGTCAACCAATCCATGCTGTTCTCTCCTTTTGGTTCACTACAGTTAGTGAAAACTATCTTCTCATGCCGAAAGCGACTGCCTCCAATTATCTGCAAAGGCAGCCTTGGCCAAAGACAAAAAAAAACCTTTACCCCCCGGCATAGTAGCCTGGATAAAGGTCTTAAGCGCAAATTTCTCGCCCCTGGCCCAAGGCTCTCAACCGGCATGAGGAGCTGGGGTCGAGGCCTAACAGGTGGTCGATCGTGACTCTCACCTATAGGAAAAAGACTATAAAAAACGGTTGACCAACCTGTCAAGATATTTATCAGAGGATGAATCAACGGCCACTCTAAGGAGAGACCAAGGACGAGCTGATCAATTAAGTATCGGAGAAAGACCCATGATTAATTGGTCAACAATGCCATCATACTGTTTCTGTTCATCGCTCTTGGCATCGGTTTCAATGGATCTAGCCAGTTCGGCCCATGCGGTCAGACCGACATTCAAAAGGACTCCTTTGATGCCGTGGGCAACCAGGGCTAACGTCTTCAAATCACTACTCCTCGCAGCAATTTTCATTTGATCGACTTGTGTTCGTAATGTCTCTTGCAGACCGCTCACCATAGGGTCGAGTTGCTCAGCGCTCACCCCATACGTGGAAACCAGATGCGCCGTGATGAAACCAAGACTTGCCGGCGCCCGTGCCATATCCGTACTGCGCCTATTAAACTGCTCAACTGTTGGCGGTGCAACTGAGGGCAATTCCTGATCGGTTTTCCGCAGCATTCTACTGACAATCAATAAAAAATTATCGTTCACCAGCGGTTTATGTATAAACTCACGAATCCCGACCGCCTTTGCCTTCTCCTCATCAACACTATCGCTATGTCCAGTCAACATAATTACTGGAATATCCGGACGAATCGCTATCATTTTTTCAGCCAACTCAATTCCGGACAATTTTGGCATAGTCTGATCAGTAACCACCAGATCAAATCGCATTGGATCGGCAGCAAAAAGAGCCAGGGCACTCTCGCTATCTATCTCTCCAGTGACCTGGCATCCAATTTTAGAAAGAAGTCGCACCCCCAGTTTAATATTAAGATCAATATCATCAACAAACAAAATATTGGCCTTAATTGGCTCGGTAATCTTCATTGGTTTAACCTCTCCTCGAGAGCCTGCCGCTACCACTTGATTACTAATAGGTAAATAGATTGTAAAAGTACTGCCCGTTCCAATCTCACTGTCAACGGCAATGTAACCGCCATGACTTTTGACAATGCCATGTACCGTGGCAAGCCCAAGGCCCGTCCCTTCCCCCATTTTTTTGGTAGTAAAATAGGGCTCAAAAATTCGACTCATCACTTCTTGCTCAATTCCATGACCAGTATCAGCCACCACGAGTGTTGCATAGACACCAGCAGGGACCTCTGGAATCGTATCCTGACCAATCTCTTCTTCACTGAGCCTGACCTCCAAGACACCACCCGTATCACGCATGGCATGGTAAGAATTAGTGCAAAGATTCATAAGCACCTGATGGATCTGGCTGGCATCGGCCATAACCGGTCGGCACTTAGTGTCAATACTCTGCTTAATTTCTATGGTGACAGGAAAAGTACCAGCTAAAAGCTTAACTACCTCTTTAGTGATATGATGTAAAAACAGCGGTTTCATTCCTTCCTCTACCCCCTTGCTAAAGGCCAGAATCTGCCGGACCAAGGCTGCTGCCCGCTCGGAGGCTTTAAGCACTTCTTGAAGGTTCTGTGCCAACAGGCCCTCTTGGTCAAGATCACCGAGGGTGAGGGAGGTATAACCATGAATGACATTTAACAGGTTGTTAAAATCGTGAGCAATGCCACCGGACAATGTGCCTAATGCTTCCATCTTTTGAATATGATGCTGGTGCTCTTCAGCCTGTTTTCTCTGAGTGATATCCCGAACAAGATAGAGAAATCCAGCAGCTTCACCGTCGATATTTCTGATGGTGGCGCTTACCACCTCGCCGGGAAAGACCACACCGTCCTTTCTTTTGAAATTAATTTCTGCAGGAGACGAGGGCTGCTGACCAGGAGGGACAAAGGGGATGATGCCTTGCTGGCTTAATTCATCAACATGATCATAGATCAGACTGATATCCCGGCCCTGCATCTCTTTATTGGTATAACCAAAAAGTTTTAAAAAGCCATCATTAGTCATCTGGGTAAGATGCTCAAAATTGGCATAAATCATCGCGTCAGGCACGGCATTAAACATCGCCTCAAGCACTCTCTTCTGCTCCAGCATCTCATTCTCGATTGCTTTTTTGACGGTGATATCGCGATTAATTCCCCGGTACCCTGTTAAATCCCCGTGCTCGTCAAATATGGGAGAACCACTGGTTTCCACGATAATTCCGTGGCCCTCATGATGCCGAACAACACATTCAAGACCAAGAAACGGTTGCTTGCTGGCAATAATATCGTCAAAAATTTCGCGGACCTTCTCCACCTCTGACTCATCCAACAAAGAAAACAAGGTCCTGCCAATAATTTCATCGGCTTCATAACCCAACAATTGACCGACTTGGGGGCTGGAAAATATCAACGTCCCCTTGTCATCCACAATCCAAATCCAATCGCTGATATTTTCGATCAGATCCCGATACTGCTCATGGCTGCTTTCCAAACGACACACAGCCTGTTTATTGTCAATGGCCAAGGAGATTGAATCTGCAATCGACCCCAGTGTTCTGAGAATCATTGAGGAGAGAGGGTGCTGAGAGAAAAGGGCCATCACGCCGATCACCTTGCCTGCTAGCATCAAAGGATGGCCGGCAAAGGCCACCATCTTTTCCCGTTTGACCCAGTCCTGATCAACAATTTGCGGATCACCGATCAGTTGATTCGAGAAATAGGGTTGTTTGGCACAAGCTATTGCACCTATCTTATTTTTGGAATCAACCGGCTTGAATCGGGAAGCCCCATCAATTCTGGTATACATTCCGGCGCTGGCCTGCAACTCCAGCATACCCTCATCGGCCCGCATGACCCAAATTCGGGCAAACGCCGCACCCAAATGAGCGACCAGCAAGGAACAGCAGGCATCAAGCATCTCTCTGAAAGCCACATTCCGAGTCAAAGCGGCATTAACTTCAGCCCCCAGGGAGAGCAGTTTGATCTGCTCCTCCATTTTTTTTGATTGCCGCTGGCTTAAATCATCTAATATACGACTCTGCAGCCCGGAGGCAAGCTGGTCGGCGACGGACTTGAGCAGCACCAGCTGGGAGGCAAGATCTTGTTTTTCCTTAAAGCCCAGCCCAAGAACGCCAATGACTCTATCCCCTGAAACCAAGGGTAAGGCAGCAAAGGAGTGCAGGCCGGCATCCTTACATTCCGACAAAGTACACCGGGCATCAGCATGAATATCGTCAGAATAGACCAATTGGCCTTCTGCTGCGAGACCACAGAGACACTGACCAACGGCTTTATACTCGGGCATCATTACTTCCTGCTCAATGATATGAAAATGGTGCATGGCAAGAAGAGAGAGCGCCTCGTCGTACCGCAAATATATAGCTGCGACATCAGAAGAAACTAGGGTGGTAATTTCGTGTAAGGCGTTAGTGGCAAAAAGTTGAGGACTCGTTTTAAGATTAGACAGCCGGCCAAGGGCATTCAAGGTGACCATCTCGGCCATACGCCGCTGGAGCTGCGCTTGTGAGGTCTGCGTCTCAATAAGTTGAGCACCGATCAATCGCCGGTAACTCACCACCACAAAAACAATAAGCCCCAGACTAATAGCAAGCAGAACGTTCTGAACTATACGCAGCTGCCATATTTGAGCAGCGGCTAAGGTTTGCTGGTAGCTCTTTAGCTCGGAAAGCTGCTCATTAACCCCCCAAGACAGTTTGTGAATCTGTGCGTGAAGCTGATGGTCGACATCACTACCATGAACAATTTTGGTCAGTTGGGTTATAACCTGACGCCAAGCCGTCATCCTTGTCTGCAACTCAACGAACAGTTGTTGCCAACCTGTAGCGCCAGCATCAGAAGTATTTTGTGTCCCTGTTTTACCGAAACCACCCGACATGATAAGGATATCTTTCTGGGCACGGTCAAGATGCTGCCACATCGATTGATGCACGTCCGGTTGCATATCCCCGTGATCACCGTCCAAGAACTCATCAAACCTCAGCTGAACGCTCAAGATTTCTCCACCTATCCGTTCAAGCTTGGCAGCAAGTAACAAATTCCGACCCACCACCGTCTGCTCCAGGCGAAAAGCCAGGCCCAAAGACAAGATGATGCCTAAACTGTAAATTACCAACAGCCAATAGGAGTAGGCCGAATAACTGCGCTTAAATCGATCCCATAACATCTCACTCATTGCTTTTCTTATTCTTCCTTTTTAGTTGTTCGAGCAAAGAGGTTTTTGTCGAACCCTGGCTCACAGGCCTAAGAGAGGAGGAAGGTCTCTTACCTGCCGAGGAGAGGGCCGCAAGCAGTGAGGTTTTTGTTTTGGATGGAACTAGTTGCGCCGGGTGAGGAATAGGCGGTGTTGTCTCTTTACGCGCCGCTGGCTCCAGTTCAGCGCCAGCAGAATGGCTCGTTATTGTGGTCTCAGTTTTGGCAAGGGGGGCATAGTCCCTAGGCTCTGAGAGGCCAACAGGCCTTGATTCTGGCGCCTTGGGACTGACAGGATATGAGGCAGGGACATGAGGCTTTGCGGGGTTGACTTTGACTGGTGGGGCAGTGGGCCGCGTTGGCAACGAAGGCATGACATGAAGGGGTGTTGCTGCTGTCTGACCGCGTAATTGATGAAAAATCCCCTTCAGGTAACTGCGGGACTCAAAATCCGGGGCAATCCCAGTCAAGGTTTCCGAGCCACCGATGACCAGAGCACCATCCGGCTGCAAGACCCGGGCGATTTTTTGAAAAAGCCTGACCTTATCTGACTGGTTGAAATAAATTGCCACGTTGCGGCAAAATATCAGATCGAATTTTCCACCCAAATCGGCAAATGGTTTCATTAAATTCATTAACTTAAACTGGGCTAGACTCCTCACCTCATCTCTGATTCGCCAATCCGTGCCAACTTGCGAAAAAAATCTTTTCCGATAATGCAGAGGCAGCCCCCGATCCATCTCAAACTGATTGTACTTCCCGTAACTTGCCTGGGCAATAACCTTGTTAGCGATATCAGTGCCCAGGATATAGATGTCGTACCTGGACAGATCGCCAAACATTTCAATCAAGGTCATGGCAATGCTGTAGACTTCCTGGCCAGTAGAACAGGCCGCACTCCAGACCCTGATAGGTATCTTGCCGGACTGGAACACTTTCTTTCGCCGATCAATAAGATCAGGGATGATCTTGTTGCGCATCAGGTCAAAAGGGGTAGTATCCCGGAAGAAAAAAGTCTCATTGGTGGTCATCGCCTCGACAATCTCATGCACTAACTTGCCGGATTTGTCTGCCTTAGCTTGAGCGTATAATTGCATAAAGGAAGGATAGCCATGCAAACTTAGTAACGGGCTAAGCCTGGTTTCCAAGAGATAGCCCTTATCCTTGTCTAAATGCAGGCCTGAGACATCAAAGACCAGTTTAGAGATGAACTGTGTTTCTTCGGCACTGATTGATTTCATCTCAATCCCATAAATTATATGTTGTTCAAACGCCTGCTCTACTCATTGCTCAAGGCCCCGTAAACATTCAGCAGCACTGTGAACGTTTACAGTTCCGGGGTTACCTCTGTAGTTTCGGTGCCCCTGGTGAACGACTACAATGCCCCTGTGAACGCCACCTTTATAAGGTTCTGATGATAGCTCGATCAATGGAATCAAGCGGGGCGACGACATCTGCCACTCCGGCATCAATAACTGCCTTCGGCATGCCATAGACCACACACGAGGCCTCGTCCTGGGCAATGGTCAGCGCCCCGGAGGCCTTGGCCACCGTCATGCCGATCTGGCCGTCTGAACCCATCCCGGTCATAACCACGCAGGTCAATTTTGACCCGTATTCCCGCGCTGCTGAGCGAAAAAGGTAATCAACCGCAGGTTTGCAATTGTTCTCAGGAGGATCATCGGTGATGCGGATAATTTTGTCCAAGCCCACGCTGCTGGCCACTTTCATCTGTTTCCCGCCTGGGGCGATATAGACCGTATTAGCCACAACCGTTTCACCATTTTCCGCCTCTTTGACCTTGAGTTGACACTTATCATCAAGACATTTTGCCAGGGACGCGGTAAACATCGGCGGCATGTGTTGAACCAGAAAAATTGGAACACCAATATGTGCTGGTAGCTTGGGCAGCAGGATATTCAAGGCATTTGGCCCCCCGGTTGAAATACCGATGGCCACGGCCTGTGATTTTTCTGTCCGATTGGCCGCTCGCGTCGAAACGGCTAATATCTCCTTAGTCTGCAAGGCCGCAAGCGCAGCGCCAGACTTCTTGACCATGCCCTTAGTCCCCATCTTCCTTTTCAAGATAAGGCGCTGCTCAAAGATAGAGATAAATTTCCGCAGATGCGTAGTAAGTTCCCTGATATTATCTGCTGGAGTAGATGCATCAGGCTTGGTAATAAAATCAAAGGCCCCCAGGGTCAGAGCCTGCATGGTAATGGCGCTGCCTTTTTCCGTCTTTGAACTTAACATCAAGCAATCCACATCCAACCCCTGCTCGTTAATGGCGACCATCAGTTGCAATCCGTTCATCACCGGCATCTCAACATCTAAGGTGATCAGGTCAGGCTTTAAAGTTTTAATGCGGGACAGGGCAATGGCCCCGTTATTGGCCGACCCTACGACCTCGACATTGGGGAAGGTCTTTAAGATATCGCAAACAACTGTTCGATAAAAAATCGTATCATCCACGACCAACACTTTAATGGGCATTTAAAAATCCTTATTTTGCTGATGCTCAGCGATTGTCGTACCCGGCATTGCTTACACACCACCTCTGCCAGGCTCTTATAATAAGAAACTCATCTTCTTTCCTGGATCCAACTATTCTCACCTCATCGTCTCACCTCGAACGGCAAACACTTCGACCCAGATTCAAACGTCACCTGAGAATTATTAACAGCCTCCTCATACTGTAAATTGGTTAACCATGCCCTGCAACTGCTCAGAGAGTTTACTCAACTCGTTGGCGTTTTGCTGGACCTGCGAACTGGAGTTACTGATCTCATTGGCAGACTCATTGACATCGGCAATCTCTTGGGCCACCTGGCCCGCTGCCTGACTGGTCTGGGTGACATTGATGTTAATTTCGCTTATGCCTTGTGCAGTTTGGTTGATATTTTCGGAAATATCACCGGTAGCGATATTCTGCTGGCTGATAGCTGTAGAAATTGAGTTGATCAGGCCGTCAACGAGGTTGATTGAAGCCACCACCTGGTTAATATCGGCAACAGTGACGCCGGTTGCCTTCTGGATACCATTCAGCTTCTGGCTGATGTCGCCGGTGGCATCTGCGGTCTGCTGAGCCAATTCTTTGATCTCGTTGGCAACTACCGCAAACCCCTTACCTGCTGCCCCGGCCCGGGCCGCTTCAATGGTGGCGTTTAAGGCCAAGAGGTTAGTCTTATCAGATATAGCCTTGATGGTCTCGGTCACCAGGCCAATGGCCTCAGCCGCCTGACCTAAATCATTAATCTGATTCGCCGCTCTCTGAGTCAGATCAACTGCGGCGCTGGCTGAGTTTTTGGCCTCGTTGGCATTATTTACAACATTGTTGATGTTGACGCTCATCTCTTCAGCCGCAGCCGCCACCGTACTGACATTGGTCGAAGCCTGCTCCATAGAGGCAGCCACCGAATGCATGTTGGAAGTCATCTCTTCGGCTGCCGCTGCCACTGAATTGGCCTTGGCCACCGTGATCGAAGCGCCAGAAGTCATTTGACTCGCGATGGCGGCCATCTCCGTCGACGATGAGGTTAAGGTCCTGACGCCGTCGCTGATACCCTTAATCATGGCGCTGAGCTTGTCTGCCACCTGGTCAATGGCATTGGCCATCTGACCGATTTCGTCAGCACGATTCATCCTCAACCTGCCGGTCAAAATTCCTTGTCCAATATCCTCTAGCATGGCAACCCCCTTGGCCAAGGGTACCGAGATGCTGCGCGACAGCAAGACCCCGAAGACGATAGCGATAAGTGTTCCCAGTCCTATGGCACAAAGGGAGGTAAACTTACTGCGGGCGGAAGTTGTAATCGCCATAGTCTTACTCTTAGCGGCAACTTTGGTGTTGTGCTCAACAACATCATCTAAAGCTTTGTCTAATTGGCTGAATACCAATCGCTCACTGCCGAACCCTATTTCTCTTGCCTCATCAAGTAAGATGATTTCACCCCGGACATGTTTTAATGCGGTATCAAAATGTGCGCGGATGGCAGCGAGAGTCGGTTTTACCTCCTGACTGAAGATGACGTGGGCTTGATCAGTTTTGCCTTGGGACAACAAGTCATTGATCGTGTGGCCATGGCCGTGCAGCTTCTGGTGATCGGGGGTCATCTCGGAAATAATAGCATTGAACTCAGGGCTATCGGAAGTGAAGGCGAATTGCCATTTGCCAAAGCCGCATTTGGTGGGATCAAGCTGGCCGGTAAACGGTATGCCGCTGGCGATTGCAACTTCTAGAGCGTTAACCCAAAGAATATGGTCCAGCAGGCGTTGTACCAATATTGCTTCCATGGTTTCAATATCATCAAGGCGTACAGTCTTTACCTTGACCACTAGCTTGGCGTGTTCCGTGTGCCATTGGCGGGTCAGGTCAGACACCTTTGCCCATAATTCGGCTTCTTCCTTGCTTTTGGGTAGTGGCTCGTAAAGGTCGCGTCCATCGTTAAACAACTGCCAGCGCTTGACGAGATTATTGACTTCATGCTGCCGGTCCTTGTTGGTAATTGAAGACATGAGCATAGTCCTTTCCGCCGACTTAATGGCATTCATGGCCTCCATCATCCAGCCAAGGCCTTGAATGGCAGGCATTCGGACCTCGGCCACCTCAATAAGGTTCTTCTGGGTGGAGTTGATTCCTATCCAGCCAATAATGCCGACAAGAGCTGTAATAAGAGCAACAATAATAAATGATCCGGTCAGTTTAACAAAAATTTTCACGTAGTTGTTCCTTAAGTAGGATATTTTGGTCTTTAGATTATAGCTAGTTAACTAACAAAACTAGCAGTGATTACGAAATGGAGATCCCTTGCCTTCTCTGTCCTCATGTTCCTAACAGACCAAAACACGACAACTTAAACCTCACAAGATTTCGTCGATATCAAGCAAAGCCAGGAGTTCATGCTTTTCAGTCTGGATCACCCCTTTGAAAAACTTCCCCTGAGAGCCTTTGATATTGGACGGCGGTTTGGAGATGGTCTTTCTGGAGACAGTGACGACCTCTTTCACCTTGTCGACTACGACCCCAATATGCTCGTTGCCAGAACGCACAATAATGACCCGGCTCTCACCGGTTTTCTTAAATGGAGGAAAACCGATCTTCATGCCTTGATCGATCACGGTAACAATCTGTCCTCGCAAATTCATAATCCCCAGCACAAAGTCATCGGCGAGCGGCACCGGAGTAAAGGCAAGATCACCATTAATTTCCTGGACCAGATCAATGTCGATACCACAGAGGGTATCATTTAAATAAAATGTTGAAATCTGAACGTTTTCATCTTGGCTTATTGAAGAAGCCTCTTGTTCAAGCATACCCTTCTCCCATGTGTTGATTGCCGCCCTTCGGCTCCGCTCAGGGACCACCCTTACAAATCGGCTCCGCTCAGCACCGCCTTTGCAAATCAGGTTCCACTCAAGGACCGCCCTTATATTAATCGACTCTGTTCAGGGAGCAATGCACAAGCACCGCTCTCGTTCTCCAAGCAGAGCCCAAAGGAACCAGGGAGGGCGTCCCTTTAAAAGTGTAAGCTGAGAGTTACCAGAACACCCACCTTACACTTTAAACTGATTAACCATGCCCTGCAGTTGCTCGGAGAGCTTGCTCAACTCGCTCGCGCTCTGCTGGACCTGAGAGCTGGAGTTGCTGATCTCATTGGCCGATTCATTGACATCGGCAATCTCTTTTGATACCTGGCCAGCCGCTTGGCTGGTCTGGGTGACATTGGTGTTAATCTCACTCAAACCCTGCGCCGTCTGGTTGATGTTTTCAGAAATATCGCGGGTAGCGACATTCTGCTGACTGATAGCAGCGGTAATGGAGTTAATCAGACTGTCAACTTGATTGATGGCATTCACCACCTCGTTGATCTCGGTCACCGTGGTGCCGGTGGCTTTCTGGATACCGTTCAACTTCTGGCTGATATCGCCGGTGGCGTCAGCTGTCTGCTGAGCCAGCTCTTTGATCTCATTGGCCACGACCGCAAATCCTTTGCCTGCCTCGCCGGCCCGGGCTGCTTCGATGGTGGCGTTCAAGGCCAGGAGATTAGTCTTGTCGGAGATGGCCTTGATGGTCTCAGTGACCAAGCCAATGGCCTCTGCTGCCTGGCCTAAGTTGTTGATCTGATCCGCCGCCCGTTTAGTCAAGGTGACGGCGCTGTTGGCCGAACTCTTGGCCTCAGTGACATTGTTAGAGACATTGTTGATGTTGGCGCTCATCTCTTCGGCTGCCGAGGCCACGGTGTTGACGTTAGTCGAGGCCTGCTCCATGGAGGCTGCCACCGAGTGCATATTGGAGGTCATCTCTTCAGCTGCCGCTGCCACGGCGTTGGACTTAGCCACCGTGGTGTTGGAACCGTTGGTCATCTGGGTGGAGATGGCTGCCATCTCGGTGGCAGAAGAAGAGAGGGTCTTTACTCCATCGCCGATATTACCAATAAGACCTTTAAGTTTCCCTACCATAGCATTCATGGCAGCGGCCAGTTCGCCGACTTCGTCTTGCCGGTTCAGGGCCAAAGTCTGTGAGAGGTCACCGTTCGCCACACTGGTGGTAAAATCAACCCCCTTACGCAAAGGAATGGCAATGGAACGGGAAATGAAAAATCCAAGAAAAATCGCGACAAGTGCACCGGCAACTGCCAGGGAGAGCATCAGCGTCACCGCCTTGTTGGCTACAACTGTATTATTGGCTGCGGTATCCTTGGCGGCTTGAATATTTAGGTCGGTAATCTTGTCAATGAGTTCCTGCACGGCATTAGACGCCTTCATCGCATCCCCTGCCATCAGAGCTTGGGCGCCATCCTTATTCCCGGCCAGGATCATCTCGATCACTTTATCCCTGATCGGCACATAGACCGCCCGCTTGTCCACCAGTTCCTGAAAAATCCTGCGATCATCGTCGTTAATAAAGGTCTTCTCATACTCCTGCTCTGCCTTTCCTAAAGCTTTGGTCAACTCATCGATACGTTGACTAAACTCTTGTCTTTCCGCCTGGTCCTCGGTCAGCAACATATCCCGAAGATTAACCCGAATCCGATGAAAATTGGTCGAAATCGTCACCAACAGTGCTATCGGGACAGTCGTCTTCTCATACAAGAATGTGTCTTGATCATCAATATGGCGAATATTGACGACACCGACCCACCCGATACCACCAGCGATAAGGGCCATCAAAATAAAACTGGAAATAAGTTTCTTGCCTATTTTCATATCATCGAACCATTGCATAACCATTCTCCCATTTTGTTTGAATCGCAAACTGTTAATTGCTGCCGAAGACATGGAGGCCCCGGCAAACCGTTTCTATTTTCAAGAGAACTTCTTCTCTATGGTTTATATAAGATTCGGTAGACAAGCAAAGCACATCCTCCCTTCATTCACCGTGGCATCCGGGCCGCGACACTCTGAATCAGATTATCACGGTCCAACTTCACCTGATACTCGTCGATGCCGACCTTTTTGCCCTTGGCCACATCCTCCTCCCCAGCCAGCGAAGTCAGAGCGATTACCTCAAGATGGCTGAAGCGTGGATCGTTTTTGATCTTAAAAGTCAGTTCAAAACCGTTCATGTTGGGCATCTCAATATCGGTGATAACCAAGCCGATTTCAGTCGCACGCTTTTCCAGAATCGCCCAGGCCTCGACCCCATCTTCCGCCTCAATGACCCGGTACCCCGCATCTTCAATAAAATGTTTTACCTGAGAACGGAAAAACTGAGAGTCCTCAACCAGAAGAATTGACGAAGCAGCCGCTCCCCCTGCCGAGTTGGTGATAGTCGTGTCATGCTGCTGCCAGTCAGGCTTCAAGGCATAAATCACCTCAAAGATATTAACGAGCAGCGTGGTCTTGCCCTGAATGATAGCAGAACCGCTGATGCCGGTCTGGCGCAGAGTTGATTCATCAACCACCAGGTCTACTTCTATGACATCAAGCGGCGGTACCGCCAACAATCCTACCTCATGGCCGCCAATCACAAACAAAAGCACCGCCAGCTTGTCGGACTCTTCCAGCATCTCAACGCTCGCCACCTCTTCCAAGGCAAACACCGGCAGGCTGCCGCCCCGGTACTGAATAACCTTTTTGCCGCCCTTGATCTCGATATCGGAGGTCTTGATCTGCTCCACACGCAAGACTAAGCGTAAGGGGACTGCGCAATGCTCTTCAGCGCCATTCCTGAAGAGCAGGAGCGACTGTCTGGTCGATTCCTCGCTTGCGCCCTTAAGTTCTTGATGGGCCTTTTTCTCGGCATCGGAGAGCGAGCGCAAATCGGCATGACGGGCAAGGCCTGCCACATCCAGAATCAAGGAGACCCGGCCATCACCCATGATAGTGGCGCCGGCATAGACGTCGCAGTTTTTCAAGTGTCGCCCTAAGGGCTTGACTACAATTTCAATAGTGTCGTGGACCTCGTTCACCACCATGCCATACTTGAAGGCGCCAGTCTGCAAAACGACGATACAGATATCGCTTGACCGGCTGCCCCGCCGCTCAGGCATCTCAAGACCTACTGAATGTTCCTCCTTAGCTACCGGCGAAGGGGAGACACTCTCCCCCTCCTGATTGATGAGGCGATCGTCAATCAAGCGCTGCCGCCGGTCTTCACGAATGACACCCAACTTTGCATCAAAGTAGGTTTGTTGCAAGCCAAGCACATTGTTTAACTGAAGTAACGGAATCAACTCACCGCGCAGGGTAAGGACATCCGCTCCGCCTACCTTATCGATCTTTTCACGGATCTGATTGGCCGGGATGCGCAAGAGTTCGCCGACATTGACCTGGGGCAAAGCAAACCTCTGGCCGCAGCTCGACACCAAGAGGCTGGGAATAATGGCAAGCGTCAGGGGCAGCTTGATGCGGACCACGGTGCCTTTGCCGACTTGGGATTGAATTTCAACCTGACCACCCAGTTTGTCCAGATTGGTCTTGACCACATCCATACCCACCCCGCGGCCAGAGACGTCGGTAACCTTCTCGGCGGTGGAAAACCCGGGCAGCATGATCAGGTTCATCTTTTCTGCATCGGTCATGGCATCAAGCTGCTGCTCGTTAATGATGCCTTTTTCAAGGGCCTTGGCGGCCAGCTTGTCAGTATCAAGACCCTTGCCATCGTCTTCAATCTCAATAATAACCTGGCCCGACTCATGAAACGCACGCAAGACAATACGACCGCTGATAGACTTACCATGGTCCTTGCGGTGATCCGGCATCTCAATGCCGTGATCGGCAGAGTTACGCACCAGATGGGTCAGAGGATCACCCAATCCTTCAATAATGGTCTTATCCATCTCCACTTCGTTGCCTTCCAGGGAAAGTTCCATCTCCTTGCCCAGGCTCCTGGCCAAATCACGTACCAACCGTGGAAATTTATTAAAAATATTGCCCACCGGCTGCATCCTGGTCAGCATGATGGTTTCCTGCAGCTCCGAGGTGACCAGGCTGATCCTCTGACCTGCCACCTTAACACTTTGCCGATCTCCCTGGGAGAGGGCCTGCAGGAGTTGATTCCTGGCCAGCACCAACTCGCCTGCCCGGTTCATCAACTGGTCGAGCACCCCGACGCTGACCCGAAGCGAATCGGCCCCGCTTTCCGCAGATTTGACCTTAGTACTGAGCGGCTTCTTACCGAACTGACTATCACTCTCCTGGACAACAGCTCTTTTTTCCGGCCTAATCTCTTCCTGCAGTTGATGATCTACCTCTTTCTGTTCAGGCGGCTCACCCATCGAGACCTCCATGGAGTCAACGGCATCATGTAACTCCGGTTCTCCCTGCCCATTTGACTCCGCCCTTTCAACTATGGAAATCAAGCGGATATCTTCTTTATCCAAATCAAGCACTGTGCCGATCAGATCTTCTTCAATAGCAGAGGCATAGAGGACATACATCGGAATAGCGGAAGAGATTTCAGCCGAATCCAGATCACCAACCGAGGCAATGCCAATCTTTAAATCCAAAACCAACCCCAGACTATCCAGCTGCATCATCAGAGCGAAGGGTGTCTGATTCTTACGCTGCACGTCCCGGATCAAATCAAACTTGAGGATATAGACATTTTTTCCACCACGACGAGCCTGATTCAGATCAAAATCAGTCAGAGTAAATGTGGTCAAAAGATCATCTGCCAGAATCTCCTCGGTCTGAGTCGCCAATCTTTTCTCTTCAGCATTGAGATTGGCCGTGGCCAGAGCCTGCAAGGCCTCGACATGTGACGAGATATCCTTGTCACCACTATGAACCGCATCATTCAACAATTCACCCAGAAAATCAAAGGCCACCAAAATGATATTGACCACATCAGGGATTGGAACCATCTGGTAATTACGGATCATATCCAGCACGTTCTCAATCTTATGAGCAAGCTCCTTGATGGTATTAAGACCAAGGAAACCTGCCCCGCCCTTGATGGAGTGGGCGGCCCGAAACACCTTGTTGACCAAGGCCTCATCTATATTTTCGCCTTGCTGCTCAATCGCCAGCAAGTCGCTTTCAATGGTGTCTAGATGCTCTTTCGATTCCTCGATATACATCTGCAAGGTTTCATCTTCGACTATTGCAGTCATACCGCGCGTACCTCCTTGATTACATTTTTCATAAGAAAACGGCTCAGGAGATGTTGAAGTACTGATTCAACCGCATATTCTTGAGCAATGTAGCAATATCAGCGGAGACATGGATCAACTCCATCGGCGTCCCATTCTTCTTCAAAGAGTTGTAGGTGGCAATCAACAAGCCGATTCCCATAGAATCAAGCATCCTGACTTCGGACATATCAATTATCAACGAGGAAAGACCACCTTCCACAACCCCTTTCAGTTCCTTTTTCAGTTTGTCTACCCCAGAGGCGACAATATCACTGCCGGGTTTGATAGTGACAGAACCACCGTCTTGTACAATTTCACTCATGGCATAATCCTCTTTTTCGTCTTCGTCTATGATATGAAAGGCGATGGCGCACACTGAACCATCGGCCATTTACCCTACGACAGTTCGTCTAGTAGCGAGCGGGCTGACCAGCCCCCTTTACCGACAACACAATTTTATTCCCAGAGGGATTAAACTCAACTGTATCAAAATATTGATGCAATATGGCAAAACCACGCCCACCCTCGTCAGAAATATTTGCCGCCCGGTGCAATGCTTGCTGCCAGTGAAAACCCGGTCCTTGGTCTGTAACCTGTATCACTATCAACGCTTCTCGCCGGGCAAGCTCAAAGGTCACCCTCTTGTTGGGGTCACCCTGCGAGCCATGACGAACGGCATTGGTCAAAGCCTCCCGACACCCTAACACAATTCCAAAGGCAGATTCACAGAGCTCATGAGCATTGAGATATTTCTGTACTTTCTCTGCAACCGAGTCGATTGCCTTAAAAGTCGCGGGCAAAATGACCGTAAAGCCTGTTTTTGTCACTTGAGTCCGAAACACGCTGATATCAATCCCAAGCAGGAGGACATCATCCTCTGCCTTCCGGCCATCAGCAAACATGGTCCTGACAACATCATTCACCGCCTCCTGGCAAGGACAGTCCGTAGTGGCGCTACCGGCAGCCTCAAGCAACTGATACCCTTCCTCCCGGCTCATCGCCCTTCCGGAGAAGGTTTCGATCAAACCATCGGTATATAACATCAATCGATCCCCCTCCCGGACACTAATGACCTGCGTTTCAAAAACCGCATCTTGAAAGACACCAATGACATCACTATTAGCCGGCAACCAAACAGGATCGCCGGCCACCGGCAGATAGAGGATTGGAGGATGGGCGGCATTGACCAGACTGAAGGTCATGTTTTTCTTGTCAAGAATGCCATAGACCGCGGTAAGATGCTGTCCGTCAGTAAAGAGCGTAAGGAGAATCTTATTAATGATCCGAATCGTTTCGGAAGTAGAATAGAGCTGGGATGAATTTTGCCTGATCAGAGCTTTTAATGCTGAAGTGGCAAATGAGGTGCCAAGGTCATGGCCACTGATGTCGGAAACAAAATAACCGAACAGATCATCACTGATTTGCATGACATCATAAAAATCTCCCCCAGCTTCATTCACCGGCAGATAGTAAACCCCAAATTGGGCATCGGAAACAGCATCAGGAGAGACTAAAATGGCCTGCTGGGCATCAAAGATCTGCCGCAGGCGTTTGGACTGCTCTTCAATCACCATTTTATAAGCAGACTGCAACCGAAGATAGTTTTTGACCCGGGCCTGGACCTCAGCCATGTTGAATGGCTTGCAGATATAGTCCCAGCCGCCAATAGAGAGTCCTTTAACGACACTCGCCTGATCGTCAAGAGCTGAAATAAAGATTATCGGGATGTCAATTGTCGCGGCATTGGCCTTCAGCTTATTGCAGGTTTCAAACCCGTCTTCGCCAGGCATCATGATATCAAGTAAAATAAGATCCGGCTGCTCGGCTTCGGCAATCCGGCGGCCGTCTGGCCCATTCATGGCCGAAAGAACGGACAACCCTATCTCTTCCAATATCCCTTTCAACAGCAGGACGTTTAAACTGACATCATCAATGATCAATATCGTATAATTATTGCGCATTTTTTATTCCAGAATCTCAATTCACTTGAGAACTTCAATAATGCCCAGGAGAGAAATTACCCCCTTGAGACTAGAGACAAATCGATAGCTCTACGGCGAAACATGATGAATAGTCGCTATTGCCGCCTGCAAGCTTTTGGCATCAAACGGCTTGGCTGCAATACAATTAACGCCCGCCGCAATCGCCTCTCCATGCTCCTGCCGATCATTCTGGGTGGTGACCATGATGATCGGCAACTGCTCTTTGTTAAATATTTTTCGTAACGCTCGGGTCAGATCGATCCCGGTCATCTCCGGCATATTAAGATCCGTGCAGACAAATCCGACCTGATTTATCTTGAGCCAGTCAAGGGCTACCTCTGGATTGGTAAACAACTCCGACTCATAGCCCAACTCATTCAAGACACTGCGGTAGACACTGAGGATCATCCGCGAATCATCGACAGCACAAACCTTGATGCTCTCTTTGACACCTTGTTGCTTTTGAGAGTCGATGACAACTTGAGCCAAATCGGCATAGCCAGCCTCCAACAGGACCTGGAAAAAAAACGCCCTGATATCCTGATGAGCTTGGGAGGTAAGGTAGTCGATAACCAGATCGACACCAATCTCGTGACGAATGAGGTTAAGGACGATGTTCTTCGACTGACTATCCAAGACGGCCCTCACGACCTGAACTGCCTCCTGGTCCTGATTTCGTACCATATTCCTGATACCAGCGGAGAGAACATCGTCAAGAGTTCTTTCGATAGCCTTGGCTGCGGCTAACCGGATATTGCTTTCCGAGTCAAGAAGTCCGCTGGCCCAGATGTAATCGCCTTTGCGCACCGGCAGATTGGCCAAGGCCTCAAAGGCGGCAAATCTGACATTGGCGTTATGAGGTTGAGTGGTGATCAGCTTACGGATAGGCATGACTGCACTATCATCACCAATTTCCAACAACGCGTTTAAGGAGTGAATCTGCAAATCCGAGTCGGGCGAGGCAAGATTGGCAATCAAAATCGGCACAGCCTTGTTGCCAATGGCGATCAATTTACTCTTACTGTAATTCCGCAAAACAGCGGAGCGTGACTGAAGAGTCTTGTTGAGAATCTCAAGGGCCACGTCATCCTGAATAGCGGCAAAAATATCCAAAATGATCATGTCGATGGCCTCGTCTGTGCCAAGACATTCCACCAGGCGTTGCATGGCGGTTGGTGAAGCTATCTGGCCTAAGGCCTGAATCGCAGGCAAAATCAAAGAATCACTACCTGACAAGATGATTCCGGTGATGGCATTTACCGCGTCAGGACTGCCGATGACGCCGAGAGCTACAATAGCCGCCTTGAGAATAACTGGGTCGGAGTGGCTCGCCAACAGTTGAATGAGTTCCGGCACTGCCTCGCGTAAGCGAATTTTACCGACAAGCTCAATACAGTAGCACATCTCCACACCACGGCAGGAGGTCAAAAGACTCAAGAGGTCTTGGGGCTCATCCAGAACCTTGGCCAGAATGCTTTCCGCGATATCCGAATACTTCTCACGGGCCTGCTGATTTGTCGAGATGAGATACACCAGCATAGCCAAACACATCTGATCGTCACGTCTGTTCAATTCAAAAAGAATCCGACGTTGCGCCCCCTCCTCAAGATGCGAAAAATGTCCCAGAACAATTCGAGCCTTGATCAGGTCGCGACTGTCCAAATTGGCAAGAACTTCTTCCAAGGCATACCGACTATTGACCGCAGTCGTCCGCGTCATTTTTTTCGATTACAGGAAATCATGATCACCCCGCCGCGCGGGCAAATTTCAAGTCAACCAGTTTTTCCAGATCGATGATCTTGCCGACCCCCATACTGTCGAACATATACCGCTGAATCTTATCGAGATCCTCAAGCACCGGATACAGATCGCGCATCGTGATCCCCTGAGGATCTTCCAAAACTTTTTGGATTACCGCTTGCTGCAGACCAAGCGTCTTGTGCGGATCAAGAAACGGCACCGCGATTTCTGCCGCTATAGCCTTATTTTGCTCGGCATATTTCCCTGCCTGCATGAGCAAGGCGGTAAATTCATGGACCGCATCAGGATATTGTTGAATAAACTCATTGCGCATGGCCACTACACAGCAGGGATGCTCGGGCCAGAGCGACGAGGAGATAAATTGCAGATCAGCGATGCCGGCCTTGATCGCGCTTGAGCCAATCGGCTCGGCAACAATAAATCCCCCCACTTCATCATTTTCCTTCATGATCGCAGGCATCTGAATGGGAGGCGCCACCTCGAAGCGAACATTGATTGCCTTGCCGGCGCCCGGCACCCCAGGCTTAAGACCCAAGCCGCTTAAGTATTGATGGGCCAGCAGATGATGGATCGACATCTTGTGCGGGATATTAACAGCCTTATACTTATAAAATTCGGCCTCAGAGGCATAATCCAAGAATGGGGTATTGCGCGAACGGACAAAGATACTACCGTTTTTATGAGCCAGCAGGATCAGGCGAATATCCACCCCAAACCCAAAGAGATCCATGGCGATTGGCGCCAGCACAAAGGCGCCATCAACCTGTCCATTCTCCAGCGTATCCTGGACCGGGTTCCAACCCGCCATACAGAGAGACTCAAGCTCAAAATACTTTGGCGTGACCTCTCCGGTATTAATTTGATGATTTAAAACACCAAGCGCCAAGTGATCGGTAATCTGGATATGACCAATCTTCATTTTGACCTTGCCAGCCACCACCCGAGGTTGAGATTGAATTGTGGCCGTTTCGGTCGTGATCCCGAAGATCTCGTCAATCTTCAGTTTTATCTGCCCTTCATCAAAAGGCTTGGCGATATGGGAATTAGCGCCCGCCTCCATAGCAATCGAGATATTCGTCTTGTCAGCCTGGGCAGTTGCCATGATGAAAAGCACATCTTTATTCTGCTCATCCTGTCGGACATGCTTAAGTAACGCCAGCCCATCCATATTAGGGATGTTCCAGTCAGAGCGGATCAGACCAACCCGATGCTCTTTTAACTTTTCAATGGCATCCAATCCATCTACCGCTACAACAATGTTTTTGAAGCCAATTTTTTGCAAAATATCTGCAATAATTTTGCGCATGAAACCAGTATCATCCACTACTAGAATAGTCATATCCCAGTCTAATTTCATAAAATCTCCTTGCAAGAATGCTTAATATGGAAATCCATTTTCTCCCTTTTATTTCCAAAAAATTATTACACCTATTACCATCAACCGTTAAAATTTAGCGTTATCCAATGAGGGGAAATCCCAGTTACCTTTAATTTAACTAAAGGCTTATTATAGCAGCGCAAGAAAAATTACGTTCAATTTTTTTAAAAAAAATCACGCCCCAACCTCGTAAGAGATCTTTGCTAATGACGACAATGAGACAAGTCCAGCAGGGAGGGACAATCCACACCATAACCTGAAACCAAATCAAGACGACCGCCTACATTGTAACACAAATAGCATCGACTTTTAAAATTCCTGATCCACACGCTCCACTCCTATTGTTGACAATCTCGCAAAAAGTCCGGGGATGGCTAAGCAAAAGGTGCGACATACAAGACGCGGGGTGTCTTTTGTGAGTGAGGCTATACATATGGTATGCCGAACGAGCAAAACCGCCACGCAATTCAGTTCAATCCCCGCTGGTGTTGGACGGGGACGCAGTAGATCGGACTTTTTGCGACACCATCCTTGTTGACAAGGTCATGCGCCTTGACAATAAGGACCTCTTTAGTCTAACGTCGAAACTCGGCAACAAACACCATCTGCAAAACCAGAAAAATACTACGCCGAGCCGAAGTGGCAGATAAAAGTGAACCATGTGCCATCGGTCCAACGCTATTGACCGGCGCATCCCCTCGATCACGAAAGAAAGACATCATGCACTATCTCCATGTAGTTTTCTTCTGGCTCATCCTCGTCTCCGCCATTCCAGTAAATGCTCACAGCGAAAATAGCCCTAATCCAAAAACTCCGCGCCAGGCAAACGACTATCATTGGGTGCCAGGCGTAATTGATATCCGCAGCGCCATCAGCGATGGCAGCCATACACCTGACGCGCTGGCTGACCTCGGCCACCAACGCGGGCTTGGCATTCTCCTTCTCTCCGACCATGAACGCGTAGCAGTCGAGTACGGCATCTTTCCCCTGCGAAAATTCTTCAAGTATACCAAACAACTCCCCTCGGTGGAAACCTTCGGCTGGGATCAATACCTTGATATCATTGACACAGCCAATCACCGACACGACGATGTCCTGTTGATTCCCGGGGTGGAGTCCTCGCCATTTTATTACTGGTCAGGACTCCCCTTCTCCAAGACAGGTCTGACCCTCAATAATTGGGAAAGGCATCTCCTGGTCTTTGGTTTACAAAGTGTCCAAGACTTTGCAGACTTGCCTACCATAGGCAAAACACCAGGTCTAACCTGGCGAAACCAGCCCCCGGCACTGATCCTCTTTGCGGGGGCCATTCTGATCGGACTCATCCTGCTGCGCTTGAAAGGCCTACGAAGCAAGACCGGAATCATGATCACCACCCTTGGATTAATAGGTTGCATTGATGCCATTCACCTTGGGAAATCTCAGTACGATCAGTACCATGGCGACCAGAAAATAGCGCCCTATCAGGAATTCATCGATCATGTCACGTCTCGCGGCGGCCTGACGTTCTGGAATCATCCCGGCACCAACAGCGGCAAACGACTGCTTCCCCCCATCCAACTAAACACTCCACCCTATTCAGAGGTTGTAACCGAGAGTGACAACTACACCGGGATCGCCGTGTTATCCGGTGAAGCCTTTATTGACGCCGAACCAGGAGGTCGGTGGGACCAGACACTTGAAGAGTACTGCGTTGGCCGGCGACAACGCCCTGTGTGGGGGATTGCCACTGCCGACTTCCATCAGGATGGCAGACACGGAGAACACTTGGGAGATTACACCACGGTCTTTGCTATCCGTTCTCTTAACCAACAGGAAGTACTCGAAGCATTGGAACGCGGCAGGATGTATGCGGTAAAAGGTTCACAGCCAAACCAGGACAGACTTCTAAAATTTGCCCTAACCGACACCAGTAAGGTCATCCGGGCCATCAGCGGCGAAGAGATCGAGTTATCAGGCGAAAGGGCATTGATTGAGATCAGCATCAACGCCTCCTCCGGCAGCGCTCATCCATTAACTCTGAAACTCATTGAGAACGGACAAATTATTGTAACCATAACCGAAGAAACACCCGTACTTCGCCACCTCGAAATCCAACCACCATCGGGACGGAAAAATTATTACCGCCTGGACATCTCCAGTGACAACTGTAGAATCCTCTCCAATCCTATCTTCACCCGTCCGGCCTCCACAAACCCCACTGCCCACAACCGATAACGGATATTGCAATAGTTTTGTATTATGGTATATTTCACCAGACTACTCTGGTATTTTGCGCAAAAAGTGCAACAATATTTAGCTGGTAGCCGCCGTTATCTTGATTAAAATCCCTACTAATTGCGGAGCCAAGAAAAAATGAAAAACCAATGGAAACTCATCCCAGTCGTCAGGGCAGCTACGACTGGACTACTGGCTGCCATGCTGGCAGCGGGAAGCGCCTATGCAACATCAGTCCTTGATGCCCCTCACAATGAATCGCATGATGTTCACTGCAGTTCATGCCACTCCTACTCTTTATGGTGGCAATTTTCTCCTACCACTCCAGGCACTGCGGAATACGACGGACGCACCGATGATGTCTGCAACAAATGTCACGGAGCCAGCGGTTCGGAATTCCGCAAACTCCCCCACTCAGCCTTCTCCATGGGGGACTCCCACAATACTGTTTTAGGGGACGGGAGCACCAAGTGCATTGACTGCCACGACCCCCACCTCCAAGCCCAGTTCAACTGGCTCTCTGCCACCGCTACCTTTGGTGACGGCTCCTTAGCTGGCGGTCTCTACCTGGCAGAAGGAACTATCGGCGCCATTACCGACAACAATGACGGCACCACTGCCATCACCTTCACCAACGCTGCGGCAAAAGCTCCATGGCAGGACACCGAGCGTTGGAGTCAGAAATCAGGCAATACTGGCCGTGGTCTGCTCATCTCCCTCGGATACACGACCGGCGAAAAGACTTATGAGATCATCAGCGCCTCGACCACAACAGCGATTACCAACGGGGCAGCCGGCCTTGGCGAGGGAACCATCACGGTCCAAAGCGGCAGCGACCCGATTGATTCCGGCAAATACACCGGCAGCAATTTCGGCATCATCTATGGCCAGCTCGTCAAATCCAGCATCGCAACCCCAAACAGTGGCGCCAAGAGTGTGAAGTTCTTCGACTCTCAGGACGGCCTTGTCGATAGCGCCAGCGGTGCCACCACAGAAGCCATCTGCCAGGTGTGCCACACCCAAACTCATTACTGGAAAAACGATGGCACTCTGACTTCACACAACGATGGCTCCAATTGCACATCCTGCCACACCATCGCCCAAGGATTCAAACCGAACTACCCTGACCACGACGAATTCATCGCCAAACTGACCTCCTGCGTTAATTGCCACACCCAAACGAAAGTTGTTGAAGGCATTCATCAATTTGACTGTAATGCCTGCCACGCAGCCAGTGGCCCGCCAGATCTGAAGACAGTCGGCAGCAGCGCCCCGTTCCGCAAAGATCCGCTGGTCTGGCCAACCCTCACCCCACCAACAGCAAACGGCAACTGCGGAGAATGCCATGGCGCAGACTATTTCGACTTTCATCAGAACAAAAACAATCATACCGGCCAGGTTGACAAAACCGTGCTCAACTGCACCAACGCCTGCCATTTCCACAACAAAACCGACACCGTCGTCGACATCCACAAAAACCAATGTACCCACTGCCACAACATGACCCCCAATGCCGATGGCTCTTTCGGGACGAAGATCAGCCTGGCCGCTCAGTACGGGCCTGGTGACTGCATTAACTGCCATCAGATCATCGCTGACGACGTAACCTTGCACCTCAAAGCGAATGACCACGTCGGCCAAGTCGACCGCGCACCGAACTGCCTCAGTTCGACCGGCTGTCACCCTGGCAACACCGTTTTCCAGGTTCATCCACGGATGTGCATCACCTGCCATGAGCCCACCTATTTCGGGCTTAAACTGGACTTTCAATTGTACGGGATCACCAAGGCCGTAGCCATCACGGCTGGCACCTGCATTAACTGCCACAGCCAGAGAGTAAACGACGGCCATCACTCGCCGGGTTCGCCATAACCACTCTTGTTTTTCCAGCGCACAAACCAGAAAGCCTCGGCAATTAATGCCGAGGCTTTCTGGTTTTACAATACTACACCGAACAATCTTCGATAGTCGCTACAATGGAAAACTGGTTAGTCTCATCCCTTATCGCCTTTCTTCTCTTTGGCCTCTGGGGCTTCTTCCCCAAACTGGCGGTAGGCACCATCAGCCCGGCCAGCGCCATTGTTTATGGGGTGGCAGGGACTATCGTGGTCGCTCTTGTGGCCATGAAAATCACCGGATTCCGGCCCGATGTCCATCCCAAGGGTATTCTCTTTGCGGTCCTGACCGGGGTCACCGGCATGCTCGGCACCCTATTTTTCTTCTACGCAGTCAAAAACGGCAAGGTCAGTGTAGTCGCCTGCCTGACCGCCCTCTATCCGGTCATCACCATCCTGCTGGCTCGAATTTTTCTCCACGAGACCCTTTCTCCGCGACAGATGTTGGCCATGGCCATGGCCCTAACGTCCATTATCCTCTTCGCCTCCTAGCTAATAAACCCTGTCTTTAGCTGGCGAAAACACGACGTATCAGAGATATCACCCGGTCACAGGCAACCCATTTTACCAATGTTGCTTAAACCAGGTGGCATCCTTGAAATACGGTTTAGTCAACTCTTCTGTTTTCCGCATTTCCTCAGGCGTCATCGCCACGAATTTTTCCGCGATCCGAACATTCTCTTCCAGTTCATCCAGAGTTGATATGCCAATGATCACGGAGCTCACTGGAAGAGTCAGCACATACCGCATCGCGGTTTCCATCGTCACCACCCCATTTTCCCGAAAGATGCGCCCTCGGGCCGGAACTTTCATGCCGATGACCCCCATTCCTTTCTGAACCGCGACAGGTAACAAAATATCAATGAAGGACTTTTCATGCTTGTCCGCAGCATTCAAGGGCATCAGGATGGTGTTGAATGGATACTGTTCGAGCGCCTTTTTCAGGATCAATGGATCGAAGTGGCCGGTAATACCAAGAAATCGCACCATCTTCTGAGCGCGGGCCTCCTCAAGAGCCTTAATCGCGCCATCCGCAGCAAAGATCGCATCAAGGTCACTTTGAGTCCTGACATTATGGAGCTGCCACAGGTCAAGATGGTCGGTATTCAAATTCTTGAGCGACTGTTCCAAGAGCCGCATGGACCCATCGTACGACTTGGAGTGGGTTTTCGAGGCCAGGAAGACCTGCTTGCGGCGTGATTTAAGAACAGCCCCAAAATGCCGTTCACTTTGCCCATTTCCATAGGCCGCAGCAGTGTCGATGTAATTAACCCCCAGATCGAGCGCCCGACTGATAATGGCAAGAGACTCGGCCTCTGTTCCTTGCTTTTCGAGTGTCGCCTGCCCCCCCAGACTAAAAATCCTAACATCGTATCCAGTCTGCCCCAGAGGTCTGCTGGGCATTACCGGACATTGAGCTGCCTGCACAACAAGGTCCGTCAAAGGATTGGCAACCTGAGGACCAATCCCTGCAACAGCTGCGGCGCTGAGCACCCCGCCAACAAAGGTCCTTCTCGAAAACTTATCGCATCGCACCATAATGCCTCCTCCTCACGCACTCGGCAGCTCGTTAAGTTCTATCAGCCACGATTAGGAAGATCAGTTCCTTACTCCATAAGGCCTACCTAATTTATCATCAACTACAGCGCTCCTCAATCATCCGCATGATACTGGCCACCGAATCAAAATCATTCTGATCAAAGCCCTGGTCGGACAGATCCAGACCGAACTCCTGTTCTAAAAACACCACTATCCGCAACACCGCCAGCGAATCTAGAATACCGCTGATGAGCAACGAAGCGTCATCGGTGAATTCGGATGTCTCGCCATATTCAACGAGCAGTTCTTTCAAAAAATTCCGTAACGCTTCTTTCGTAGGCATGGCAATCAGTCCGGTTAAAAAGTAAAGAGACGTAACAAAAACGCAAAATTATCGTAGATAGTCAGGGAACGGTCCGGGTCATCGAATATCGACAATATACAATAAAAGCCCACGACAAGGAATGGATTGATGATATTCTTCCTGAGCCAGGACATCTCCTGCCTGTTCTTGTTCTCAAAGATCTGAGAAAGCCCGATGGCCGTCCCCAAGATCACCCCATAAAACATATAGACATGAAATGATAAAAAAGCATCCCATGGGCCTCGTTCAATAATCACCTCAATATCGCGAAGAAAATGAAACAAAACGTTACCAAATCCGGCCGCGGCCATGGTCGCAAAAAATAAACGCAGGCGAGGCGTCTTTTTCCAGTACCGCAAAAAAGCGGGGTAAAAAAAGTTTTCAACCAGCAACTCTTTAAAATAATAGTAATATCTGTTCCAGAATTCAGCGATGGTCACGGACCGCAAAGGACTATAGGTGTTCCGAAGGGCGTTGTAGCCAGCCATCCGGCACGAAGCGATGATCCCATGACCCCACACGGAGAATCCCACCAGCTTCATAAAAAAGCTGGCCACCAGGGCGGACCAGTTCAGATGCCACGGATAGGGATTGATCGGGTTGCCATGAAGTACTGCGGAAAAGGATGGGATTACCAGAGAAAAAGAGATCCCTAGATAGGAATCACCGGGACTTCCATAGAAAACTTGCCCCAGCAGTCGTTGCAGGACAGTCAAGACCAGGGCCCAATACAACAACTTAATCCCCTTGAGCTGACAGACGGCAAGCTCGGCAGGAGTTTTTGCCTCAATTTTACGCAGATAGGCAGCGCCCTTGGGAAAAGGGGCAATCGAACCACCCCAAAATGGCAGAAAATGCCCGGTCTGCACCACCAGCGGCGCAGTATCCTTGGCGTTTCGGTCCAGCAGCGCATAATTAAAAAACCACAAATACTTGCCGAAGACGATAACAAAGGCCCACAGGACAACCGCCAGAGGGCTTGGAGACGGAAGTTGTGCAACAAGCACAATCAGGACAACATACCCCACCAGCAGATTCCGGATCGGCCGCAGGCCGAGCCATCTCCCCTTCCCCTGCCTGACCGCCCGATAATAGATCGCAAATAATACCAGTACTGCTAAGACAATCAACGGTTTAAAAAACACTCCACCGGGAAGAACAAAATCTCCCTTGGTAAGATAAGCAAAATCCGGCAACCACCTGCCCCGCAGCAACCCGCCGAAGGCGGCAACAACCAGAAGCAGGGGCCTGAACTGCGGCAAGAAGGTCATCACCGCGATAACGGACGAAGTATAAAACCACGTGCTGGTATGCAGGAACAACCCGAAAGAAAAAACAACGATCATCAACACCTTGCCCGTGATTTTTTGGGCAAGATCAACACAGGAGGGATAGGTGTCAATAGGCGGGATGATCCTGAAAACGACGGACCTAGCCATGCTGTGTCTTTTCCGCTTCAAGCAGGGCGACCAGCGCCTTGCGGTCGACCTTTCCGTTCAGATTTAAGGGGAGTTGCGCAAGACAAACGATCCGCCGAGGGATCATATACGATAATAGCCGATGCCGAAGTCCCTCTTTGACGAGCTTCTGATCCAGAGCGCTATCGGTCACAAAGGCAATCAACCCTTGAGCAGTCCCATGCAGCACCGGCCAGGCAACTACCGCAACTGAATCGGATTGGCACACAGCCCGAAGATGAAACTCCACATCCTCCAACTCGACCCGCTGCCCCAGCACTTTGACCTGATTGTCAACCCGGCCCAGATAGTGAAAAATCCCGGTCGCATCCTGATACGAAAGATCGCCGGTTAAATACCAGATAGTTTCACCAAGCTCAGGATGCTGTAACCGGGGAAATCGCAAGGCGGTCAACTCCGGATTATTCCAATAGCCGGCCGATACCTGGGGCCCGGAAACAGCAAGTTCCCCGATCTCTCCAGGTCCGAGAAACTTATTTCCGGAATCAACAATGGCAGCATGCATTCCGGCATAAGGCCTGCCAATAGCGACAACACCCCGGTTCGGTGTTATTTCGTAGGGCGCTTGGTACGACTGCCACAGGCAATCCACTGTCACCTCCGTGGGACCATACAGGTTATCGACCCTGCTGTTTGGCGCAGCTTCCTGCCAGGCATCAGCCAACTCCTTAGGCAATGGCTCTCCGGCAAACAACGATATCCGTAAAGTGGGAAAAATACCTGGTTTAAGCAGTTTCATCCCTTTGAGGAAAGAGATCACCGAAGGAACGGCAAACCACACCGTCAACTCCTGCTTTCTGATGAATTCCGCCGGCGCCATGACCATGGTTTCCGGCACCACATGGACCGACGCCCCAGCCCCCCACGCCATAAACAGATCAAAGGCGATATGATCAAAGGTGATTTCCGACTGTTGGGATACCCGATCATCGGCCATTAACCGGTAACGTTCCTGCGATATCGTCAAAAAATGGGCCGCATTCGCCGTGGTCACCATTACCCCTTTCGGTTCACCAGTAGTTCCCGAGGTGAACAGGATATAGGCGATCTTCTCCCTGGGCAATTGCACCGGGGGAAGCGGGGAATACTTTGCCAGCGTCTGTCGACCTTGAATCACCACGCCGCCAAGCGCCAGATCATCCATACAGGGACCGATGAATAGCGGAGGGCAGCAGGCCATCACCTTCTCGGTCAAAGCCTTGCACCCTCCATCATCCACGACAATGGCGCTCAGTTGTGAATTCCTGATTATAGTCGCCAGCCGCTCTTCAGGATACTTAGGATTCAACGGCACAAAGGTGACGCCAGCCCAGCACGCGGCAAGGATGCCGGCAAAGGCCGGAAGCGATCGACTGGCCAAGACCCCAACCCGCGCAACCTGTCCCTGACGGGGGTCGGCAAGCAGGGCGGCCATGGTGGCCGCCAACTCACCGAGTTCTCCATACGAGTAAAATTTTCCACTAACGAAAAGGGCTGGCAGAGAGGGATTTTGTAAAGAATGCCCGTAAAAGGGCAAGGCTAAACCTTGACACATACTTATATTCTCTGGATAGAACTGCTCAGGTTAACGGTAATCAGTTATCGGTTTACGGTTAAAAGAGTCATGGCTATTCCTGAAGCATCGGATGATGCATGGTGTTATTGCATGCCCAGTCTTTGGCAGGACCACCCACCGTCAACTATCAACCGTAAACCGCTAACCTGAGTAGTTCCGAAATTAATATAGATGAAGGATTACTTCCCCCCTTGCGCCTTACCCCAGGTATCCCTGAGCCCAACCGTCCGGTTGAAGACCAGTTTCCCCTCCGCACAGGAGACTGGATCAGCGTAGAAATAGCCCTGCCGCTCAAACTGAAAATGCTTGCCGACAGAGTCAGTAGCCAGCGAAGGCTCGATAACGCAATGGGCCAGGACCGTCAGGGAATCGGGATTAAGATTGGTCTTAAAATCAATCGCCTTATCCTCCTCCGGGTCCTCCTTAAAGAACAGCCGATCATACAGCCTGACCTCGGCCCTGATCCCGTGGCGGGCCGAAACCCAGTGCAGAGTCCCCTTAACCTTACGTCCATCCGGGGCCGAACCACCGCGACTGGCCGGATCATACGTGCAATGGACTGCCACGATCTCACCGGTCACAGGGTCTTTGTCCACACTCTGACAGGTAATCAGATAAGCGGAACGCAAACGCACCTCCCGTCCCGGCGCCAAACGGAAAAACTTCGGGCACGGGTCCTCAAGGAAATCACTCTGCTCTATATAGATCTCCTTACAGAACGGCACCGTTCTCGTTCCCATCTCAGGGCGTTTGGGATGATTGTCCGTGACCATCTGTTCCAAATGGTCCTCCGGGTAATTGTCAATGATCACCTTTACCGGATTCAGAACCGCCATGGCCCGCGGGGCATTCTCGTTCAAATCGTCGCGCACGCAGTTTTCAAGCACCCCCATATCGATACGGCTATCCTTCTTACTGACCCCTATCATCTCGCAAAATTTACGGATTGACACAGGGGTATATCCACGCCGTCGAATTCCTGAGATAGTGAGCATCCGTGGGTCGTCCCAACCGCTGACCAACTTCTCGGTAACAAGCTGCAGGAGCTTCCGCTTGCTCATCACCGTAAAAGTGAGATTAAGACGGGCAAATTCGATCTGCTGAGGATGGTAAGGCGTTTGCAAAGTATCAAGGAACCAGTCATAGAGCGGCCGATGGTCCTCAAACTCCAGGGTGCAGAGGGAGTGGGTGATCTTCTCTATCGCGTCGGAGAGACAGTGGGCAAAATCATACATCGGATAGATGCACCAGGCATCACCAGTACGATGATGAGCGGTTTTACGAATGCGGTACACAGCAGGATCACGCATATTGAGATTGGGGGAGGCCATATCGATCTTAGCCCGCAGGATATGAGTGCCATCAGCAAACTCACCAGCCCGCATCCGCTCGAAGAGATCGAGGTTCTCGTCAACACTGCGCGTGCGATAGGGACTATCCTTGCCCGGCTCAGTCAAGGTGCCTCGATAGCCCCTGATCTCTTCGGCGGGCAGACTGCAGACATAGGCCTTGCCCATCGTGATCAACTGCACCGCATACTGATAAAACTGCTCGAAATAATCAGAGGCGTAGAAAAGTTTATCACCCCAATCAAAGCCGAGCCAACGGACGTCGCGCATGATCGAGTCGGCGTACTCCACCTCTTCCTTGGTGGGGTTGGTGTCATCGAAGCGCATATGGCAAACGCCACCCGCATTCTCGCCTGCCACCCCAAAATTTAAGCAGATCGACTTGGCGTGACCGATATGAAGATAACCGTTGGGCTCAGGCGGGAAACGAGTTACCAAGCGGCCATCGTTTTTACCATTACTAAGGTCTTCAGCAATCCTTGTCCGGATGAAATCTGAGGCTGAGGTCGTCATAATTGTATCTCACTCTGCCGTTGGCAGTAATTTATGCCGATGCAGGTAGTCGAAATAGAGCCTGTCTTCGGTCTGAATATGATTCTGTAACCACTCGCCAAGAAAAATAAACAGGCTGATGGCTGTTTGTTCGGGCTTATCCAACAGCAGTTGCCGATCAAAACTACGCACTTTCTCGGTAAACTCCTGATGCCTTAAACGATGAGCAGCATAGTGAGGATGCTTGGCCAGCAACTTCTCCTCGGTCGAAAAATGATAGCCAACATAGTCGATCAAGTCGTCGACCACCGACTCAACCTCACTCAACTCGACGCGTGTATTAAGCAAATGGATCAAGGTGTTGAGATCAGCGAAGAGTTTCTGATGCTGCTCGTCAATCAATTGCACAGCCACAGAATATCGATCGTCCCAGTGAAGGTCTGGCGTCGTCATCACTCGTCTCTCAAAGAAGCTCTGCTCTTCAACCACCAAAGCGGGCAAACAACTCGCCTGCCTTAGCGAGACGGGCAATCACCCGCTCCCTGCCAATTGCAATGAGCACCTCGAACATACTCGGACCGGCCAACCGCCCGGTAACCACGGCCCGCGCGCCATTGATCAAGACACCAGGCTTAACGCCCAGCTCCTCGGCCATAGCCCGCAGGAGTTCCTCCACCGCCTCAAGACTGAACTCCGGCAAGGCCTCAAGACGTTTTGCCAAGGCAGGCAGCCACTCTTTCAATTCAGGAAACTTCAAGACATTCTTTCTGACTGCCGCCTCCTCGAATTCAAAATCATCGGCAAAATAGGCCCGCCCGCCCACGGCAAAATCCTTAATCGTATGAAACCGGGCACGGATCAAGTCAAGGGTCGACAGAAACCAGTCGCGCCGAGTGGCGGCATAGGAATCGTCCCACAGTCCTTCGGCCTTGAAGTCCGCCTCAACCAAGGCGGCGATTTCGGCAATGGGCATGGTGCGGAGATAATGCTCATTGATACTGATCGCCTTGGGATCGGTGAAAAATTTGGGATCGTCCTTACGATAATTAAAGATCGAATTGGACTTATTGATCCGCTCCAAGGTAAAGACCTCAATCAACTCTTCCCGAGAGAAGATCTCCTGATCATCACCACCGGACCAACCTAAGAGAATCAAAAAATTAGCCAAGGCCCACGGCAGGAATCCACGTTGCTTATAGAACTGCACCGCGACAATTTCACCGTGGCTGCGTTTGGAGATCTTGGCCTTATTCAGGTCAAGGGTCAGCGGCATGTGAGCGAACTCAGGCACCTGAGCGCCGAGTGCCTGATAGATCAAAATCTGCTTGGCTGTATTGCCCAAATGATCCTGCCCGCGGATAACATGGCTGATCCGGTCTCGGATATCATCGACCACGTTGCACAAGAGATACAACGGCTTGCCGTTGGAACGGACAATGACAAAATCCTCAATATCATTCACCGAACGGGCCACCCGGCCAAGAACCTTGTCGTCGAAGCTGACCTCGCCGCCCTCGGCACGTGCCACCTTGAAACGCACCACATACTGCAACCCGTTGGCCTCTCTAGCCGCAATCTCATCAGCGCTCAAACGCCGACAGGTCCCGTCATAGCCGTACTCCTGCTTGGAGGCCTGGGCCACATCACGTTTCTGATCAAGTTCTTCCTTACTGCAAAAACACTTATAGGCATGACCAGAGGCGATCAGCTGATGGGCCCGCTCGACGTGCTCGGCAGCAAATTCAGTCTGAAAATACGGACCTTCATCCCAATCAATCCCCAACCACTCCAGACCCTCGATGATCCCGTCGATAGACTCCTGAGTAGAACGTTCGGTATCGGTGTCCTCGATCCGCAGGATGAGCTTGCCGTGGTGTTTTTTAGCGAACAGCCAGTTATACAGGGCCGTGCGGGCCCCGCCAATATGCAGATACCCAGTCGGGCTGGGTGGAAATCGAACTCTGACCTCAGACATTGGCACTCCTTAAGAAAAGTAGGGGATGGGAGGGATAGAACCAATAAAAAAACCTCACCGTCCTATCCTAAAAACCAGCCACACGTTTATAGCTCGTTTTTTGATTCACTTCAACAGACGTTTGCTACCATTACATGATGGAGAAGCGCAACGCCTCGATCAGCACGTGTTCAGAACCCGATTTCTGCTAGAAAACTCGGGTTTTTGGTCCAATTTTTCACCACCTTGACAAACAACTTGAGCATAACCTTGCACTCAGTCAACTCCTCGATATCCCGCCTGGCCGCGGTGCCGATCTCTTTTAGTTTAGCCCCATGCTTGCCGATCACGATCCCCTTCTGGGAATCCCGCTCCACGATGATGGTGGCGTCGATTGTAATCAAACTCTCCCCTTCCTGGAATCGATCAATCATAACCGCGGCGCCATAAGGCACTTCCTGGCCAGTGAGCAGAAAAACCTTCTCTCGAATCATCTCAGCGGCAATGGAGCGGACCGTGGCATCGGTAGGGATATCGTCAGGAAAATAGAGCGGTCCTTCCGGCAGCCTGGCCACAAGCTCGTCGAGCACCCGATCCGGCCCATCTCCACGCAGAGCAGAAATAGGGATGATAGCGGCAAAGTCGTGTAGAAACTGATAGGCTTGAATCAAGGGCAGAATTTTTGCCCGCCCGATAAGATCGATCTTGTTGATCAGCAAGATAACAGGGGTAGTGCGACCGGCCAGGCACTCGGTCAAATCGCTATCGGGCCGAGGCGGCGGCATGGTGGCATCGACCATGAACACGATAATATCCACCTCGCTTAAGGTCTCCATGGCAACCTTCAACATCTCCACGTTCAAGAGAATGGTGCCCTTATGCAAGCCGGGGGTGTCCACCAAGACTACCTGATACCCAGGTCCGTTAACAATTCCTAAAATCCGGTTGCGGGTAGTCTGCGGTTTAGGCGAGACAATGGAGATCTTCTGCCCCAGCAAGGCATTGAGCAAGGTGGATTTACCAACATTGGGAGGACCGACTAAGGCGACCATTCCCGATTTTATCAGTTCATTTTGTTGTTGATTCATGGTAGTCTCTAAAACTTTGGCTATTGCCTATTAACCTGAACGCGTTTACGTCAGTTGCCCCATAAGCCTGATTATAGGCTGAACATGCCCAAGCGCCATAGAGTTATCCGGATTTTTCCTTCCCCTCACGCCCTAGCATCTAACAGACTTCTTCTCTTGCTACGCGGTAACTACAGAAAGTCGATTAGAGACTAATAGACAAAAAGAGGACTGAGAATGTCAGGGGAATTAATCTCTAAACGTAGCTCTAAACTATTTCCAGCTTTTTTATTGGCAACCGTACCACGGTTTTTTATCCTGTTCCCTGAGCGGAGCCGAAGGGAACAGGGCATTGAATATGAGTTCTTGTTCATTTCCTTCGGAAGAGTTAGCTGAGAATAGTTAAGAGCCACGTCTCTAAATAAGTAATCCTTCAGCCTGAATCCCGTCAGACTATTACGCTGAATAGCTCATTGTATAGCAGGTTATCGGCAAAAGGGCATTGCAAAAACCTATAACCTGGCCGCATCATTTCTTTTTTGATCTAAAACACCAACCGTGAGTTCTATGCAGGGAAAAATTATCGAATATGTCGAGCATGGCAAGTTTATCTGCGCAGCAATCATGGAGGACGTCCACCAACGCCTCCGCCTCCTCAACCAGAACGGACGAGAGGTCAATCTGCCCCAAGCCAGAGTGGTCCATCAATCCCGGCAAGGCCTTAACATCAAGGCCGCCCATGACCTGATCATCAAAGAGCTGCAGGATACTGCCAAAATCCGGCAGCAGATGACACTGCCGGTAGCATTGCAGGATGTCTGGCAGTTGGCAATCGAAGAGAAAGAGTTATCCTTCTCCCCTCAGTTTCTTGCAGACCTCTGCTTTGGCGGAACCGCAAACGACGACCAGATCTCAGCCATGATCCGAGCTGTTTTTGCCGACCCCATCTACTTTAAATACCGCGACGACCAAATCCAGGTTCATACGCCGGAAGTGGTTGAACAACTATTAACCAAACAGGAAACAGCCCGCCAGCGCCAGAACATGCTCCTGGTCGGCGCCGAGGCGATAAAAACCCTCTGGGCCGGCGGCATCCCCACTGCCTGGCCAGAACAAGACTGCCTGACCATCATTGGCGATCATTACCTCTTCGACAAAGAGACGCCCCATTGGGAAATGGCCCGCGAACTCCTCAAAGAGGCTGGGCTGACCAGACCCCACGACGCCTTCCATCTCCTGGTCAAGGCCGGACGCTGGCAGGCAAATGAAAATATCCCCCTGCTCCGCCATCAACCGCCGGTGGAATTTTCCGAAGCCAGCATGGCTCAGGTCAAGACCATCGTCGATGCCAGTCAAGTCATGGCTACCACAGGACGCCTTGACCTAAGAGAGCTTCCGATCATCACCATCGACGGGGCGTCAACCCGAGATTTCGACGACGCACTTCATCTCAGAGAAACAACGGACGGGCTTGAGGTCGGCATCCACATCAGCGACGTGGCGTGCCATGTCGCGCCCGGCACCCCCCTGTTCAAAGACGCAGAACAGCGGGCAACCTCCATCTACTTCCCGGATGCCATCGTCCCCATGCTGCCAAGGGAGTTATCGGAAGGGGCTTTAAGCCTGATCAAGGATCAAGATCGGGCCGCGCTCAGCTTCCTGGTTACCCTGTCCCGGGACGGTGAAATCAAACAGAGCCGGATCGTCCGCAGCCTGATCCGAGTCAAGCGCCAACTGAGCTATTATGAGGCAGAATCACAAATCAACTCAGACCGGGAACTGGCGCTCCTTGCTGATCTCAGCAAGAAACTCTTACAGCGACGGATTTCTGCCGGCGCCACGATCATTCCCATCCCCGATGTAGTCTTCCACTTCACCGAGGGCAGAGTTGATGGCATTCGCCTAATGGATGTTGACACCATCATGCGAACCCTGGTTTCTGAATTCATGGTCCTTGCCAACACCCTGGCAGCAAGCTTCCTCGCTGACCGCCAGGAACCGGGCCTCTACCGGACCCAGGAGCCGCCGCGTAAACGTCTGGTCCAGCAACCAGAGCACGACATCTACATCAATTTCAAACAACGTCGTTTCCTGGCGAGAGGTATGCTTCTCGCTACTCCGAAACGTCACGCCGGAGTCGGCGTCGAACAATACACCACCACCACCTCTCCCATCCGGCGATTTCTGGATCTGGTCATCCAGCACCAGATCAGCTCTATCCTGGCAGGCCAGGGCGCCCGCTTCAGCGAACGGGAGATGAACGAATTCTCAAGCCTGATCGCCAGCGCCCAGACCAAGGTCAATCTGGTCCGTCAGCTCCGCCACCGCTACTGGCTGTTCAAGTTCCTGGAGAACAAAAAAGGCGAGTATCTGCCCGCCTTGGTATTAGATGTTAGAAACAATAAGGTACAAGTGGTGTTGCAGGACTATCTCTTCGAAGGGGATCTCCCCGCCAACCAGGCTATCCGCCCCGAACCCGGCGACACCGTACGGGTGAGGATCGCCAAGGTAAGCCCGTTGGACGATACGATCAGCTTTGAGTGGTAATGAAGGAACTACAAAGGAACGACCAGCAGGCACAAGGTCTTTCGTGACGGATCCTAAACGCCTGGCAACTCGAAGTTGCCAACCAGCCGGGAAAAAAGTCCGGGAATCTGCGCATCAAAACGAAGTCGTGCTCCACTCACGGGATGGGTGAAGGAAATCGTGTAAGCATGCAGCGCCATTTTAGAATGTGAAGGGTGGCCCTTGGCGTACTTTCGGTCACCGACTACAGGATGACCCTTGTCGGCGAAATGTACCCGGATTTGATGCTTTCTTCCAGTGATCAGATGAACCTGCAGCAGGCTAAAATCTTTCGACTCTTTTACGAGGGTATAAGCCGTATGCGACAACCTGCCCTTGGCCGGGTCAGGGGTGGAATAGACCGAGAAGGCGGCATTCTCGACCAAATAACTGCTGATGGTCCCTTCTTGGGGGATAGTGAGATGGCCGAACACCACGGCCAAATAGATTTTGGTGGTATTTTCCCAGTCTGACTGCAGCGACAACTTAGCTTTGTCGTTTTTAGCAAACAGCAAAATTCCGGAGGTGTCACGATCCAGCCGATGCACGATATACACCCGGTTTCGTGACTTATGGCAACCCTTGCGGACGTAGTCATTAAGGGCCGATTGCACGGTATGCGATTTGTCTCGCTCGGTACCCATGGTCAAAAGACCGCTGGGCTTATTAACTACGAGGATATCAGCATCCTCATACAGCAATTCAACCCCTTTGGGCTGATGTTTTAATCGTGGAGCCGACTTTTTTATAGTTGTATGCATTACAGCCTTTTTTTTATGCCAAAAGCGGCAAAGTGGTCATAACGGTTGATTGGTCTCCGGTCACACCATAATTACAGTAGGTTGGGTTAGCAAAGCGTAACCCAACACCCAAAGCGCCATTATTGTTGAGTTACAGCCTGACGACCTAACCCAACCTAGGGACAAAACGATAGCCTGAATCGTTATGGAAGTCCAACTCTTTCCGGCAAGCTTTACTTGGGTATAAAAATAGATCGAACACCCGTAGAACAGCAGATGGGCTCCACAATCTACGCCCCCGTGCGGGGAGCGACATCCGGTTCTTGATCGATCATGGCACTCAGAAGGTTTCAATCCACGCTCCCCGTGCGGGGAGCGACCCGCCGCTTTCCTGCGTGGGATTGGTGATAGGCCGTTTCAATCCACGCTCCCCTTGCGGGGAGCGACGTCGTAGGTGAGGCAAATAAATACAATTCCGAAGTTTCAATCAACGCTCCCCATGCGGGGAGCGACGTTTATTGTCACTGGTTGAGAGGTATCCATCTTCTGTTTCAATCCACGCTCCCCGTGCGGGGAGCGACCTGTTGATACCATTAATTTTCTGGACGCGCTGGAGTTTCAATCCACGCTCCCCGTGCGGGGAGCGACTATGGTTACCACTGCCAGGGCGATTGGCTGGGTTGTTTCAATCCACGCTCCCCGTGCGGGGAGCGACCTAACTTTTTCCGTTGTTCGGCCGATCCCTCGTTGTTTCAATCCACGCTCCCCGTGCGGGGAGCGACGCTGTAGCGCCTTCTTTGTATGAGTGTATCCCTGTTTCAATCCACGCTCCCCGTGCGGGGAGCGACACGACTTTGAGTCTGAGTTTTACCATGAGGAGATGTTTCAATCCACGCTCCCCGTGCGGGGAGCGACCCCAGATCGCGTTGATCTCCGGGGTATTCTTAGGGTTTCAATCCACGCTCCCCGTGCGGGGAGCGACTAGGGTCCTCAATCACGTCAGCGTACTCTGTTTCGTTTCAATCCACGCTCCCCGTGCGGGGAGCGACGTATCCAGCAGCTACAGGCGGAGCTACAGGCGGAGTTTCAATCCACGCTCCCCGTGCGGGGAGCGACGCGCATAGCATACCCACCAGCATCATTCCCATCGGTTTCAATCCACGCTCCCCGTGCGGGGAGCGACGCACAGGCTCTACCCACGTTTCCACAAATGTCCGTTTCAATCCACGCTCCCCGTGCGGGGAGCGACCAGTAATTCACCGTTGTTCCTGCTACCGTCTCGTGTTTCAATCCACGCTCCCCGTGCGGGGAGCGACGCCCAAGGCCATCACTACCCGGCCTAACCACGGAGGTTTCAATCCACGCTCCCCGTGCGGGGAGCGACTCACCCTCACCCCAACCCTCTCCCACTAGGGGAGTTTCAATCCACGCTCCCCGTGCGGGGAGCGACACTGCGGGACATGACCACCGTGGTGCTGGAGTCGTTTCAATCCACGCTCCCCGTGCGGGGAGCGACCCATCCGTCCATAGTCTGTTATAAACGGGATGGTGTTTCAATCCACGCTCCCCGTGCGGGGAGCGACCCCGGTACGTGATCCCCGATTCATTGTGACAATGTTTCAATCCACGCTCCCCGTGCGGGGAGCGACTTGGTTGCGATGCGAAGGGGGTAGGTTATGACAAGTTTCAATCCACGCTCCCCGTGCGGGGAGCGACGGAGTGTTGCTCAGATCAATTTGGCTTGTTGGAGTTTCAATCCACGCTCCCCGTGCGGGGAGCGACCGTCATCGCTTCCCTTAGTGACTATGTGTCTGATGTTTCAATCCACGCTCCCCGTGCGGGGAGCGACGGCAGATTTGACACGCCCTGGAAGTGGGGTTTTGGTTTCAATCCACGCTCCCCGTGCGGGGAGCGACTTATAAAGGCAAG
>VMSU01000229.1 GCA_013792005.1 Desulfobulbaceae bacterium | reverse complement strand
TCGTTGTGCGGGGCGTCTGTGACAGAGGCCTGAGCAAGACCGCTGAGGATGGATAACAAGATAACTGTGGTTGCAAAGAGCTTTTTCATGGCGGTCTCGTTCAGCATTTTGAGCAAATAGCCAGAGTTTTTGTCGTGGCATTTTGCACTTGAGTGATTGAGGAAGAATATTTTGTGTTATGGGTTTTGTTAAAATTTGTTTTATTAGGCAATATTTATGCCTTCAATGTAGTAGTAAGTGTTAAGACCAATTGCGAATGCCCAGTGTTAGAGAGCTTTACGGGGAAAAGAAAAAAATTAATTATTTTCTTCTTGGGTTTTGCAACTTAGGGTATGGGTGGTAATGCTCAAATGTGGGGGGCTGGCACTGGGTGAGGGGGGATTTCGCAAGCACCATGGGCTGTGCGTTTTCCGTCAGTCATTGGTCCGGTTGGGCTATGCTAAATTAGCCTCTCTGTGCAGAGATAGCGTTGATGTCGGATGTGGGATTAACCCAACCTGCGATAAATAAGAAGGGTCAAGAAGTGCTAGTTATGAAGATGGAGTTTCTTGGTTTGAATGATACAAAGTCGTATCTTGGATGGGGAATTTTCAGGAGAATAGTTTGTTTTTTTAACTACACAGGTTAACGGTAATCAGTTATCGGTTTACGGTTAAAAGAATCATGGTTAGTTATAAATCATCGCATGATACTCAATGTCAGTGTGTCCTCAGCCATTGGCAGGACCCAATCGCCGTCAACTGTCAACCATAAACCAATAACCTTCTAAGTTACAAATCATTTGTCGATATCTATATCTAAATGAAATCGATACATTTTTCTGACGATTTGTATCTTTCATAATAAATACCGGCGGCATCCCGGTTGGGAAGCTGAGCAGTTACGTTTTTTTTGATTTGTTAGAGGTTGGTGTAATTGGCCATAACTATAGCTTTCGTTTGCTGTATAATGTTTTCTTGATATGTTCGAGAGTGGTCAGGTATGTGTTTTGGTTTTCGAGGAATGTACTGTTTTTCAAATCGTTAATGACTGAATCAAGATGATAGGCAAGGTTGATGTTGTAGGTGTTTATTGATTGGCTGGCAGCTTGATCGACAATTAATACACAGTAGTATTTAGTAAGAGTGCGAATGGTGGAGTCTCTTCTTGAGAGATACGATTGGCCACCGAGAGTATTAAGGAAAAATGCCGCATATTCATAAGTTTTTGTCAGGGGGAACTCAAGTTTAATTGCAGATGAGTCCCGGCAGGTCTTATCCATTGTTGACCATGCGTACAGTGACGCGAAGTGTTGTTCGATAGAAGGATGCTCATTAGTAATAATGTCTTTTAGGAAAGAAAGATCTTTGCGGCCAAGCACACGGAATAAGTGGGAGCTGTTTCTGATTACCGAAAGGAGATCGGCTGTTTCATTGGAATTTGTAGGGGGGGTGTTAAGAATCTTAGCAATAATACGGTAAAGTTCCGCATCCACTGGTTCATTTTCTACATAGGCTTTGATATACTGTTGCTGCTCAAGGTGTTTAAATAGTGTCTGTAGCGTTGCCGAGGCATCTTGGCACACGGTGATTTTCGGAGTAATTTCTATCTCTGGTGACGGTGGAAGAGGTTCTGCCAGAGGAGGGTTAGGGAGGTCTGACGCCAAAGATTGCGGTAGCACGGGAGGGAGACTCGTGGTGGTGGTCGAAGTCTGCTCTGGGGTATTAACGATGGTTTTTTTGTTGTCGAAGTAAGAGTTCTTGAGTAAGAGCAAGATGATAGCGCCAACTATGATCGCCAGGATGGTGAGTGTCGGGAAGTGTCGCTTGGTGGGGATTGATCGGGGAGTTTTTTTCATGGAAGTATATTTTTGTATCGTATTTTACTGTGAGGAGCATAACATTTCGAATGTGTTAAAGATACCTGATGTTACAAGAAAATACTATCGGTCTTCAGCGTCAGGGTCAAATGAAATTATTTGCAGATATTTTGTTTAACAGAAAATTACCTAGGGTAACCAGCTTTAATGACAATCATGAGTTTTATTAAAAAAGTGATGTCCGAGGCTTTGCCGTTTGTGGCTCATAGTCCGGAGAGTCAGGTGGAGTGGTTAGTTCTGCAGTTTCGGCGGGGTGTGCTTACTGATGCCGAGATGGCGCCTTATCTCCATTTGTTGTTGTCTGGACATGCAAGCCGAAACGAGATGGATGGAGATGATGGTCTGTATAAGATTTTTGCAGGATTAGGTAGAGAGATTAAGGTATTAATGATTCGTTGTGCTGAGATCTATGATATCCCGGATTTACTTGCATTAATTTGTAAACTTTCTGTGGAGGATGCAATTCTTGTATTGCAAAAAGCGCCTCCCCCCTATGAGAAGAAAGGGTTACTTTTGCTCGATAGAGTATTTCAAGCGGTAAATGAGTGCGGTGACCATCTCCTGGAACGGGCTGCCAGAAAAATGATCGCTGATAACACTACTCCTGTTCATTTTGTTAGCGCCTATAAACGGTTTCAGGAAATTTTGATTGATGAAAAGATTTTGGCTCAGTTATATCCGCAAGCAGTGGAAGGACAAAAAAAAGGGCGCTGAATTTCAGCGCCCTTTTTTTTGTCCTTCCACTGCTTGTGAAGTGAAACTATTTTTTCTTTCCCATTGCCCGTTTGGAAGCCTTGATAGGGTTAACCTTAACATTGGAAGCCAGGAACTCAGGCTTGACGTGAGAGGCGAAATTACAAATCCCCAGCTTCCATTTTGCAGAAGGCGCTGAATAGGTCTTGCAGTATTTCTGGGTTTCAACCTCAATAACACGATCACAGCCGTCACATTTTTCGATAATTGGGTTAAATATGCCAGTGGTGTAAATTTGGGTATTTGCTATAGCCATATGAATAGTCTCCTTGAATAAAATAGTAGGGAAATTTTGTATTGTTGTGCTAAGCTAAGGGGTGTAATACTCTTACGTTATTCAATTTTTGTCTGAATCAGCGATATTTTTCTTCGATGTGCAAAAAAAGAACCTATCTATATAGACAACATGCCAAGATGCGTCAATAAAAAAATATATATTCCTTAATCTTGTTTTTACACAAAAATACGATACACTCGAGGCGTCTGAAATAGCGAACTGCCCGGTGTGATTACTTAATTTATTGAGCATTGGAGAGAGTTAGTGCCATACTTTGTATACAAGGGAATTAACTCCTACGGTGAAAAACGGAAAGGCAAGATTGAGGCCGTTAACCTTGCCTCAGCTCAGTCGTTACTTAAGAAGATGCGGATTACGCCTTCTATGGTCAAGGAGGCTCCCAAGGATCTTTTTGCAGAACTTTCCTTTTTGCAGCCCAAAGTTACGGGTAAAGATGTCGTAATATTTACCCGTCAGCTTTCAACCATGATTGATGCTGGATTGCCGTTGGTTCAGAGTCTAGAAATTTTGACCAAACAACAGGAAAACGTCACCTTTAAAAAGGTCTTGCTGGCGGTGAGAACAGACGTAGAGAGTGGTAGTACCATTGCTGAGGCAATGAAAAAACATCCGGATGTGTTTGATAATCTCTATTGTAATATGATCGATGCCGGAGAGGTCGGTGGTATCCTGGACACTATTTTGTCTCGTTTGGCCGCCTATATGGAAAAGAATATGGCCCTGGTCAAGAAAGTGAAGGGGGCTATGACCTATCCTGTTATCTGCTTGTGCATCTCCTTTGTGGTAATGGCGGTGATGCTGATCTTCGTGGTGCCGGTCTTTCAAAAGATGTTTGCGGACTTTAATTCGGCCCTGCCTGTACCAACCCAGATGGTTGTCGATATGAGCGAATTTGCCAAAGGTAATTTTCATTTCATGATCGGAGGATTTTTTGCTGTTATTTGGTCGGTGAAAAAGATTAACAAGACCGAAAAAGGGAAGATGCAGATTGATAGGTTGCTTTTGGTGTTTCCTATTATCGGACCATTGATGCGACGGGTGGCGGTTGCTAAATTTACCCGAACTCTCAGTACTATGATGGCCAGTGGTGTGCCAATTCTGGAAGCGTTGAATGTGGTTGCCAAGACTGCTGGCAATAAGGTGATTGAGACGGCGGTTTTTCGGGTGACTGATGCCATCAAGGAGGGGCGTCCTCTTGCTGAACCGTTGGAGGAAACTGCAGTTTTTCCCAGCATGGTGGTGCAGATGATCAATGTTGGTGAGTCTACCGGTGCTCTTGATGTCATGTTGGAGAAAATTGCCGATTTTTATGATGATGAGGTGGATCAGGCAGTTGAGAATCTTACTGCCGCGATTGAGCCTCTGATGATGGTTGTTTTGGGTGGGATGATCGGTGGCTTGGTTGTTGCCATGTATCTGCCGATCTTCTCTATGGCTGGAGCAGTCGGCGGTTGATCTGATTTTATTATTGAGGAGGAGCTATGGGTGAGATTGTCGGTGTTTTGGGACGAGAGGTGTTGGATTCCCGTGGAAATCCAACTGTTGAAGTTGAGGTCTATCTCGACAGCGGCACAATGGGCCGGGCAATTGTCCCCTCTGGCGCTTCAACGGGAACCAGGGAGGCGCTTGAGCTTCGGGACACCAAACGGAAGCGACTGGGGGGAAAAGGTGTCCTGCAGGCGGTTGATAATGTTAATAAGCTCATTGGTCCTGAGATTGTAGGATTTGAATCTACGCAACAGGTCCTGATCGATCAGGCAATGATCAGTTTGGATGGTACAGAGAATAAACAAAAACTTGGAGCCAACGCCATTCTTGGGGTATCCATGGCCGTCGCCCGGGCCTCTGCAGATGAACTTGTTTTGCCACTCTATGCTTATCTCGGCGGAGTTAATGCCAAGACCTTGCCGGTACCGATGATGAATGTCCTTAATGGCGGTTCTCATGCAGACAACAATGTCGATATTCAGGAATTTATGATCATGCCGGTAGGGGCCAAGTCCTTTTCGGAAGGTCTGTGGATGGGGGTGGAGACATTCCATTGCTTAAAGGCGGTGTTGAAGAAGGCGGGGCATCAAACCGCAGTTGGCGACGAGGGTGGTTTCGCCCCTAACCTGCGTTCCAATGAAGAGGCCATGGAATCGCTTCTGGAGGCGATTGTTAAGGCGGGCTATAAACCTGGCAAGGACATTACGATTGCACTCGACGTGGCAGCCAGCGAACTGTATGATGCCAAGAAGAAAAAGTATGTTTTGGCTGCGGAAAAGGATTCTGTGAAAACCTCTGACGAAATGATCGCTTTTTTTGAGTCTTGGGTTGATAAGTATCCTTTGGTCTCCATTGAGGATGGCCTGGACGAGTCGGACTGGAAAGGGTGGAAGAAACTGACTGATCGATTAGGTCGCAAGATTCAATTGGTTGGTGACGATGTCTTTGTGACCAATACCAAGATCCTCAAGGAGGGGATTGAGAAGGGAGTGGCCAACTCCATACTGATTAAACTGAACCAGATCGGTTCGGTGACCGAAACATTGGATGCGGTAGAAATGGCCCACCGTGCCGGGTATACCGCCGTGATCTCTCATCGCTCTGGAGAGACGGAGGATGCCACCATTGCCGATCTCAGCGTTGCGCTGAATACCGGTCAGATCAAGACTGGCTCGCTGTCACGGACTGATCGGGTCGCTAAGTACAACCAGTTGTTGCGTATCGAGGAAACCCTAGGCGCTGCAGGTCGTTATGCCGGTCGAGCGAGTATTAAAAATTTAAAATAAGATGTAACTATTCACCTTCTGACCCAGAAAGGTGCCGAAGCCCAGAACCGTAACTGTTCAGCAGTGCCGCAGATGCTAGGCATCGGCTTGCGATGTGTGCTTTTCGCACATGAGCAGGCCGATAACAACGCAGATGTGGCACTGCTGGACAGTTCAATAAGATATTCATTTGGTAGACATACACTTATTTGATGGAGGTAATTGAGACATGACACTCACAAAGGCTGATTTGGTGCATAAGGTATACGAAACCCATGACTTAAGTAAGGCGCAAGCCACCGATGTGGTGGAAGTTTTTTTACGTCTTTCAAAACGGTGCATGGAGAATGGTCAGGATTTGCTGCTGAGCGGTTTTGGCAAGTTCAATGTTAAAGAAAAAAAAGCCCGTCGAGGGCGGAACCCCCAGACTGGGGACGCTTTAATGTTAGATGCCCGTCGGGTAGTTACCTTTAAACCCTCCGGACTGTTGCGCGCCCGACTTAACAGTGACGAGTGATCAACTGTTGACCTAATTTAGGACACTGTGGCAGCTTTTTTTATTGATGCCGCAATCGGACAGATTCGGATTACCGGTCTGTCCGATTTTTTTTTGTTCTGCAGTGTCGTCTTTTATGGTAAAAGCCAGCGAATTTGAAAGATGTGTCATGTGATTATGAAAGAGAGATAGTAACGACACAGGGTAACGGTAATCAGTTATCGGTTTACGGTTAAGAGAATCATGGTTAGTCATAAATCATCGCATGATACTCAGGGTCAGAGTGTGCTCAACTATTGGTAGGAACTATTCACCGTCAACTGTCAACCGTAAACCGACAACCTGAGCAGGTACGAAAGACATTGTGTTTTTGACTGGGGGGAGCTTAAAAAATGAAGACCCTAGCGGAATTAGTCGAGTTAGTCGGCGGAATGCTTTATGGGGATGGCACGATAACGGTAGCGGGTGTTGCGGATCTGGAATCGGCCCGAAGTGGAGAGATTACTTTCCTGAGTCACGAAAAAAAACGTGATCTTCTCGCTGCCAGCAAGGCCACAGCAGCAGTGGTTCCTCTCTCCACAACTGCCTATCCTTTGCCCGTCATTCAGGTAAAGGACCCATATCTGGCCATTGCCAGGATCCACACACTTTTTCTATCACGCCCCTTTGAGGCTACGGGGATTGATCCCAAGGCTGTTATCGGTAACGATTGCCGTCTCTCTCGGGTAGTTTCCGTGGGGCCGATGGTGGTGATCGGTGCTCGTGTCGTCTTAGGGGAACGGGTGACCATCGGACCTGGTGTTGTGATTGGCGATGACGTGGTAATCGGTAATGATACGACCTTGAAGCCCAATGTGACGGTTGGTGATGGTACCCTTATCGGCTGCCGGGTTATGATCCATGCCGGGACAGTGATTGGCAGTGACGGTTTTGGTTATGCTACCGATCATCTGGGGCGCCATGTCAAGCGCCCTCAGGTAGGAATCGTGCAGATTGATGACGATGTCGAAATCGGTTCCAATGTTTCTATTGACCGTGCGACTTTTGGCAGGACTTGGGTCAAGCGCGGAGCTAAAATTGATAATCTGGTCCAGGTGGCGCACAATGTCGTTGTTGGTGAGGATTCTATTTTAGTTTCTCAGGTTGGGATTTCCGGGTCAAGTATCCTGGGCACTGGTGTAGTCCTGGGAGGACAGGCGGGTGTCGCTGGCCATGTTCGGATTGGTGATCGGGTGATGGCTGCCGCCAGGGCCGGTATTCATGCCGACATCCCGGAAAAGTCGGTTGTATCTGGATTTCCTGCCATTGCCCATCCCCTTTGGTTGCGCATCTCGTCTTTGATGACCAAGCTGCCGGACTTGGTAAGGGACGTCCGTGCTTTAAAGAAGCAGGTTGCTGATCTGATGGAAAAATAGGTGACGACTCAGGTTGACAACGACCAGTTGCCGGTTGGCAGAGGCTGTCCTTCTTGGTCAGTTGCCAGCGTGGATTATCGAATAGGAGAAGATATGACTTCAGAGATTGAATCTTTTGATATTGTAGAAATTTTGAGATTGTTGCCGCATCGCTATCCTTTTGTGATGGTCGATCGGGTGTTGGAAGTGGTCACTGGGGAGAAGATTAAATCACTAAAGAACGTCACCATCAATGAACCGTTCTTTCAGGGGCATTTTCCGGTGCTGCCCGTAATGCCGGGGGTTTTGATCCTGGAGGGAATGGCTCAGAGTGCGGCGATTTTGGCCTATACGACCATGAAGGATTATGTCGGCACCAAACTTGTCTATTTTGCCGGTCTTGATAAAGTCCGTTTCCGTCAAAAGGTAAGCCCGGGTGACCAATTGATCTTTGAGGTCAGGACCATCAAGCGGAAGCTGAGCTTGTGGAATATGGAAGGGAAGGCTTTTGTGGATGGAAAACTGGTGGCTGAGGCGATACTCATGGCAACATTCGGCTGAACCAAAAGTAGTGCCGGCGGTGCGTGTAGGAAGACCACCGGTGATTTTTTGTGCTGTTAGTCCCATGAAGAGTTGAATGGATGAGACTTTGTGCTTTTTATCCTTTTTCATTTGATGGGGTTAACTTTTCTATTGTCCTTTATTGCTACGATCGAGCTTGAAAAAAGCTCTCATACTGGCACAGATTTTTCTACTATTATGACTATTCATCCATCCGCAATTGTTGATCCAGGCGCAGAATTGGGCGCTTCGGTAACCGTTGGTCCATATGCCATTATTGAAAAGGGCGTAGTTATCGGAGACGGTACGGAAGTAGGCGCTCACGCAGTCATCTCAGGCTCCGCTACCATTGGTAAGCGAAATAGTATTCACTCTTTCGCCAGTATCGGAGCGCCGCCGCAGGACTTAAAGTACAATGGTGAAGAGACAGAACTTGTTATTGGTGATGATAATCAGATCCGCGAGTACGTCTCCATTCATCGGGGGACAGTCACTGGCCGGGGAGTAACCACTGTAGGTAATAGCAATATGATCATGGCCTATTGCCATATTGCCCATGACTGCATAGTTGGAAACCATGTTATTATGGCGAATGGCGGGACATTGGGCGGTCATGTTTCAGTCGGTGATCATGTCAATCTCGGCGGGATGGTGGCAATTCACCAGTTCAGCCGGGTTGGGGCTCATTCTTATATTGGCGGTATGTCAGGGATCAGTAAGGATGTTCCTCCCTTTGTTATTGCTTCTGGTATTCGTGATTATCTGCGAATTACTGGAATCAATAAAATTGGTTTACGGCGCAGCGGTTATGCTGCCGAGGATATTGCCGCCTTAGCCAAAGCTTTTGTCTCGATTTTTCGAACCGAGTTGGTGCTGAGCGAGGCCCTGGACATAGTTTTGGCCGAGTTCTCTGAGTGCCGGTTGGTGGTTGAGCTGGTTACCTTTATGAAGGCGCCTAACCGTTTTGGTGTGGTGCGCAAGTTTGATGCCGAGTGATCGGATAGGAATCATCGCCGGTGGGGGCCAGTTCCCGCTGCTTTTTGCTCAGGCCGCTAAAGCGAGAGGGCGAGAAGTTGTTGTAGTTGGTCATCGTAATGAGACCGATTCCGCACTTGAAGTCATCGCCGATATCTTTTGTTGGGTCAAGCTTGGTCAACTCGGGAAGATTATTAAATTTTTCAAGACTCACGGAGTAAGTGAGGCCGCCTTTTTGGGTACGATCACCAAAACTCGAATTTTTTCAGATGTCATGCCGGACTTGAAAGGACTGACCCTCTGGAATAAAATTGATATCAAACATGATGACTCTATCCTTCGAGCTATTGCCACGGCGCTGGAGGAGGAGGGGATTCGGGTCGTCGAGTCTACCTTGTATCTCAGAGAGTTACTCTTCCCGTGCGGAATTTTGACTAAAAAAAAGCCTTCATCTGCTCAGATGGACGATATCCGTTTCGGTTGGCGGGTCGGCAGAGAGATCGGGCGACTTGATATCGGCCAGTGCGTTGTGGTGCGTGACAGCACGGTGTTGGCTGTTGAAGCCATTGAGGGCACAGATGCCGCCATTAAACGGGGCGGGGCTTTGGGTCGCGGCAAGGCGGTGGTGGTTAAAATGAAAAAACCGGATCAGGACTTCCGGTTCGATCTGCCTGCCACCGGCCCAAAGACCATTGACAGTATGATTGAAGCGCAGGCCGCGGTGCTGGCGGTTGAAGCTGGCCAGTCCTTGCTCTTTGACCGTGACGAGGTCCTGATGAAGGCCAATAAGGCTGGAATCGTCATTGTCGGGTTAGTCGAAGGCGCCGAGGGGCCGACTCTGGAGTTCTCATGAAGGCCATGGTCTTGGCCGCCGGATTGGGGACACGGTTAAGGCCCTATTCCTTGCTCCGGCCTAAACCTCTTTTCCCTGTCCTGGGGCAGCCGCTGATCCTTCGTATTATTGGCCAACTGCGTTCTGCAGGCTTCGGGCCAATCATTGTTAACGCTTTTCATCTGGCCGATCAGCTTATGGCCATTCTGGCGGATCAGCCGGATATCATTCTTCAACGTGAGCTTATCGAGCTGGGTACCGGTGGGGGCTTAAGGATGGCCCGTAATCACTTTGACAATGAGCCGGTGTTGATTACCAACGCTGATATCTATCACGATATTGACTATGAGGCGGTCATGGTTCGGCACGGTCAGAACAGATGTCCAATTACCATGGTCATGCAGGATCACCCCCGATTCAATAAAGTTGCGGTAAGAAATGGCCAAGTTTTGGGGTTTGCCAATGGTCCGTTAACAGTAGAGAGTGGTGCTGCAGCACATCGCCTTGCTTTTACCGGTATTCATGTTGTTGATCCCATTGTGCTCGATGACATTCCTCTCTCGTGTTTTTATTCAATTATCGACCGATATCAGGAGCATCTCCAGGCCGGCGGGATGATCAAAGCCATGACAGTCACTGGTCATTTTTGGCAAGATATTGGTACTTTGAACGATTATCTAGGGCTTCACCAGTTCCTCTTGAACGATCATCTCCCATCTTTTATGCTGGGAGAGAATGTCGATATCGGGCAGGGTGTGAAACTTGAGGACTGGGGATATATTGGAGACAGGGTCATTATAGGCGACGGAGCGAGTCTTGCCAGGGTGGTGGTTTGGGATGGCGCAGTTATCGCCCCGGGTTCGAGTCTCACGGACTGCCTAGTGACGGCGTAGGACATAGAGCTTTTAATGATACGATTGACCGACAGTGTGCGGAACGAAAAGTTGCGGCCCTTCCCAGGATAATGGATCAGAAATATCGCGCTATAATCGACACCTTGCTTCGTCAAGCTGGAATAGATTCGGAACCAGAGACTTATGCACCTCTTGCCGGAGATGGTTCTGATCGGCCGTTCTACCGGATTATCTGTGGAAACGCCTCCTATCTTGCTGCCTTTTCTTCTCCGACTCTGGTTCGGGCGCGGGCCGAAGCTCATGCCGCTTATATGATCGGCACTCATCTTGCTCATGTAGGGGTCCCGGTGCCAAGGATTTTCACCTATGACCAGGAGAGTGGCGCTATCCTGTTTGAAGATTTGGGTGATCGGCTGCTTTTTCATGCTTTTCATGACGGTGATGCGGATATTTTTGATTTTTTTCAGCAGGCGGTCGTGGCCCTGGCGGATTTCCAATGCTTGTCGCGAGAAGGATTTCAGTCGGAGTGGTGCTGGGATAGTGTCTTCTATGACCGTGAGCTGATGATTACCCGTGAGTCGAATTATTTTTCCCGTGAATTTTGTCGTAAGTTTATGGGGATGAATCTGTTGCCTGATGGTCTTGACCAGGAGTTTGCTCTCTTGGCCGAGCGAATCAGCCAGTGTCCGTACAATGGGATCATTCATCGTGATTACCAGTCGCGAAACCTTATGGTTGTTAATGGGAAGATTCGTATCATTGATTATCAGGGGGCACGCTTCGGTCCCTTGGCTTATGATCTGGCTTCTCTGTTGAACGATCCCTACGTCCTCCTTGACGATGAGACAAAACAGGAGTTGATCGAACTCTATCTGCACCGGGCTGGTTCGCACATTTCTCTTGACCCCATACGTTTTATGGATGACTATCATCAAGTGGCCCTGCAGCGTAATCTGCAGGTCCTTGGCGCTTATGCCTTTTTAACCCAGGAACGGGGCAAGGCATTTTTTAGAAATTACATTGATCCTGCCCTGCGTCGTCTGTTTGTGCTGCTGGCCGGGACTCTGGCAGGCGATTATCCAGTACTTCTGGATCTTGTCAGCCGGATAGTCGCTGAGAGGCAAAACGATAATATGGCGTATTATGAACAATAAATTGCACATTGTAGCTTTGGTGGGACGACCAAATGTTGGGAAATCGTCACTTTTTAATCGCTTAGCTCGGCAGAATAAAGCGATTATTGATTCGGCGCCTGGGGTAACGAGAGACCGTCATTTTGAGCGGGTAGTCTTTGATGGTAAGATGTTTATTTTGGTTGATACCGGCGGCATTGAGTTTGATCCTGCTGCCTCGGGCCATGATGCTTCTGAAGTCAAAATTTCCGCCCTGATCCGCGAACAGAGCTGGCAGGCAATAGCAGACGCTGATATCATCGTCCTGATTATGGATGGAAAAGAGGGACTGACTCCTGATGACTACGAGTTGACGGCTCAGTTGCGTAAAACTGAGAAGCCTCTGTTCTTTGTGGTCAATAAGATTGACGATTATTCTCAGGAGAATGACCGGCTTTCGTCTTTTTATTCCCTGGGAGTTCCGCATCTCTGGCCGGTTTCTGCCGCTCATGGCTATGGTTTAAATGATTTCCTCACCGAAATGGTGAGTTGGATTGAGGAGCCAGTTCCGGAACCAGATGAATTAAAGCCGGACGCTATCCGACTTGCCTTTATCGGTCGGCCCAACGTTGGTAAATCCTCCTTGGTTAACCGTCTGCTCGGCGAAGAACGGATGGTGGTATCCGACGTTCCCGGCACGACCCGGGATTCTGTGGATACTCTCCTTGAGCGTCATGGGCAACAATACCTCCTGATCGATACTGCCGGGATCAGGCGCAAGGGCAAGGTTTCGGCCAAGATCGAGAAGTTCTCGGTGATGCGGGCCTTGCGCTCAATGGAGGACTGCGATATCGTTTTGATCCTGATCGATGCCGAAGAAGGTATCACTGAGCAGGATACCAAGGTCATTGGCTATTCCGTTGAACGGGGCAGGGCCTGCCTCGTAGTCCTTAATAAATGGGATATGTTGAAAAACGACCCGAAGCGGCAAAAAAATCTGCGTACTGAAATTGAGATGGCCACCCGTTTTATTGGTTATGCGCCAACCGTTACCCTGTCGGCCCTGACGGGTCAAGGCGTGATGAAGATTTTTGGCCTGATTGATACCATTTACAAGCAGTTCTCGACCAAGGTAACGACCGGTCGTTTGAACCGTGTGCTACAGAAGGCGGTTGAAGCCCATCCCCCGGCCTTGCATCAGGGGCGACGATTGAAGTTCTATTATACTACTCAGGTTGCGACACGGCCACCGACCTTTGCCGTCTATGTCAATTACCCGAAAGGGGTGCATTTTTCGTATTACCGCTTTCTGGTCAACCAGTTCCGCTCGGAGCTGGGTCTGGACTCCACCTCGCTTCGTATCCTGTTGAAGGAACGACAACGGAAGGATTATGGGAGTACCGGACCATCAGGAGCTGTGTGATTATGGTAGGGCAGTTTTGAGCGTTTTGTTATGAACAGTAATTGTTTAAGGTATCAGTTTACGGTTGACAGTTGACGGTTAACGAACCCTACCAATGGCGGAGTACGCACTGACATCATGTATCTACGTGATGTATGATTGGTAATCGTTCACCAGAAGCGTTGAACGTGCGGATTTCACCGGACTGTAAACGTTTACCGGGTGCCCCAGATGCGCGAAAGCGGTCTGCGAAGTGTGCTAGTTGCACATGAGCAGGCCGCTAACAAAGCAGACGGGGTGTCCTGTGAACGTTTACATTCTTTTAACCGCAAACCGATAACTGATTACCGTTAACCTGAGTAGTCAACTTATTGTTACAGTTGTATATGTCCCGGTCATTTAGGGGGCGCGTAAGCCTACGCTCGATCCAGATGTATTAGAATTTCCTGAGTCCAAAAGGATTGTAGCCGGTGCTGATTGTCAAGGAGAGTGATGACTTGTCCTGACTCAAAACGATCCATTCCCCTCTCCTCTGCCAGGCTTGCTGCAGTCAGCAAGGAACTTGTCGGCAGAGTTCGTAAGGAGGTAGGCCCTGCCTGCGATCCTCCCGCTAATCTATTTGTTTCTCTGCTTTCTTCCTTAGTCAAAGACATTGCTCTTTGCCACAATCACCCAATGTTGCCCCAAGCGCTGAAGTTGTCGGCTCTGAATACGGGCCGTTATTTTGCCCGTTTGGTCCGGGGGGTGGGGCTTGATTGCGGTCACGCCATTACTATTGCCTGCCAGGTTCCCACTCTGCTGGGGCACTCTAGCCAAGACGATGACCTTTCGGCAACTGGGGTATCGTCAGCGGTTTATGATTCCTATCACGAGCATTTCCTGCGCGGAGTTGTGGTTGAGTCAGTTCGTCTGGAAACAGTGTTTTTTCATCGCAAGCTGCGAGAGGCGAATCGTTATGTCTTGCAAGAGCGCCGTCGATATTCTTCCATCTTCAAGAGAATGGCTGAGCCCGCTTTTATTGTGGATCAGGACCTTCACCTGCTCGAAACCAACAAGGCCTTTGATCGATTCTTCATGGTTACTGGCAGAGACCATATCGGTGAAGACTGCTATCAGGTCTTAGGAGACGAGTTTCGCTTAGCCTGTGACCTTCACGAGGTGCTGCATGGCAAGGGTGGAGGGGTTGATCTTGAGGTTGATATTACGATTCAGGGAGAGTCGCGCAGTATAATTGTCACTGGTACTTTTCTTGGTGATATTAATCGCGAGGCAGTGGGCGGGATTGTTATTATTCAGGATATTACAGCTAGGTTAGAGGCTGAACGGGCATTATGCGAGCGCGATCGGCACTACCGGTGTTTGATTGAAACCATGCCGGATGTTACCTGGCGTGCTGATCAGGATGGGGATTTCGTCTATGTCAGCCCTAATTCGTTTCGTATTTATGGCTATTCCGCCGAAACCCTGCAGGGTGACCCTTCGATCCGCCGGAGAGCCATTCATCCTAATGACAGCGATCTGGTTCGCCATGCCTATTATCGATTTTTTGATGCCTCTTTACCTGATGGTGTGGCACTACGCCGTTCGTTTTGCTCGCAATTAGATGACGCAACAGAGGAGGGAGGCGATGAGATTGGGTTGTATGATGTGAAATATCGTTTTCTGAGGGAGGATGGGAACTGGGTCTGGATTCATGAACGGGCCAACTATGTGGAATTTAAGAATGGTCGTTGGTATGCCAATGGCATCTCATCAGACATTACGGCCTTGAAGATGGCGGAGGCCGAGTTGGAGCGCCATCATTTCCGTCTGGCGGAATTGGTCGACGAGCGGACCTCCGAGTTGCTGAGCGTCAACCAAAAACTAAAACAGGAGATTAAGGTCCGCCGCCATACTGAGCAGGCCCTGGTGGAGTTGACGGCCCGGCTTTCTGCATCAAATCAGGAACTTGATCAATTTGCCCATGTGGCATCCCATGAATTAAAGGAGCCGTTGATGCTGATCGGGGCTTTCACTGAGCGCTTGGGCAATAAGTACGCTCACTGTTTCAATGAAAAGGGGAAGGAGTATCTGTCGCGTATTAAAGCCGCAGCGGAACATATGCGCCAGCTGGTTGATGGCTTTTTGTCATTGTCTCAAGTGACGTCCGGAGGCCAGTCCTATGAAGAGATCGATCTCAATGATTTAGTACGAGAGGTCCTCCAGGATCTTGAGGGGCGGATTATGGAAAGTAAAGCCTTGATTGAGATTGGAGATCTGGGAAGAATGGGCGGGGACCGGGTACAGATGCGCCAATTGTTTCAAAACATTATTGCCAATGCCCTGAAATATAGCAAGCCTGGCGCCTCGCCTAGGGTGGTGCTTAGGGGTGGGGTGGCTGATGATGAGGATTTTTACGAGATCCTGATTCAGGACAACGGTATTGGTTTTGATCCCCGTGATGCCGAGCGGATCTTTAAGCCGCTGGAACGGCTGCACAGTCGGCGGGAATATGAGGGAACCGGCATGGGGCTCACGACCTGCCAAAAAATCGTGGCCCGCCATGGTGGAGAGATTGTGGCACGGGGGGCGCTTGGTCAAGGAGCCACTTTTATCATCCGCTTACCCGCAAGCTTAATAAAGCTAAAGTAGAAATGATAGAAGTCAAAGCGATTTTTTTTATTTATATTTCATAATTAATGATTCTAAAAGAGCTGGCCAGGCCGCCAATAGCGCCTCTTGGTTTGCAAAAGTCAGACTGAGAGTGAGTTCGTCTTTTTCATAGGATGGTGAATGGCTGAGACTAGCTCCTTTTGGCAGGTTCAATCGTTTGGTCAATTGTGAAAACTCCTTTTCTGCCGCTGCCAAGTTCGGGGCATGCTTTCTGGTGAGATATTGCATTGCCTGCGTAGTTTTTTGTGGCGCGTTGGCTTCCGGGTGGTCGATAATTTCTCTCAACTCTTGAGCTGCCAGGATGTCGTGGATTGAGGTGTCATGACGTTTTGCCAGATCCTGGCAGATGATGATGAGTTTACGTTGGCTGCTGACACTGAGGTGCAGAGTGTCGATCAAGTCAAAAATGGCGAATCTGTCGCGGAAGGAGAGTCCGGTCATGGCTATGGCGGTTTTTTCCTCGAGTCTGCCCTGATGGAGCGCCAAGGCCAGGGGTTGCTCAAGGGTGGCGATTCCCACAATTTGCTGGAGGTGGTATGGGTGCGGGGCAAGGCCGAAAAGGGGCAGAAAGCGTCGAGCCGCTTCTTCTGGTGGGCAGAGGGCTATAGCCTTGCTGAAAAAAACTGCTTTGGTTAGCGGGTTGACAGGTCCGCTGAGAAGAGTTTCGTTCAGGGCCAGGGCCAGGGTGGCAAGAGGATCAAATTCAACCGGCACAATCAGGCAGTCGCAGGCGGCAAGCTTGAGCAGATCACCGATGATCCTGAGCCGTTTCCTTCCCGAGACGATCAGGAAGTTCCCTGATTCGGTTTGTTTAAGAATCGGGGGGTGAAGAATGCCGCTGTGGACGATGTGCTTGGTTAGTTCCTTGCTGGGCGGGTCATCAAAGGGCATGAGGCTGAAGGTGTGATCGTTGCGGTCGATCAGGGAAATAGGGACGCGTTGGATAGGAAGTGATTTCATTTGGTTTGCAGACAGCGTGGGGATTAGCCTGAAGGGTGAAGGAAGTGTACTCAGGTTGTCGGTTTGTAGTTGACAGTTGAGGGTGAGTGATCCTGCCTCTGGCTGAGTACTCACTGACATCATGACTTATCGTAACCGTAAACCGATAACTGATAACCGTTAACCTGAGTAGCTGTTACATGAAGACTATGTCATTTTCTCAGGAGGAAAGTCAAGTAAAGATTCGGTTCTTGCCCGGTACTGCTCTTGCCGCACTGCCGACTGATATTGTTCGTGCCGTAGCTGTTGTCGGGCGTCGCCGGGCACTTCCGGTGTATTTCAGTGGTGGTGCGGTGCGAGACTGGGTACTTGGTCGTGTCCCGGCGGACTTGGATTTGACTATTGCCTCTGGTGCCTTGGATTATGCCCGTGAACTGGCAGCGTTCCTGGGAGCGGCCTTTGTTCCTCTGTCTACAGCAGAAGGAGTGGCCAGGGTGGTGCGAGGCGCGTTTAATCTTGATGTCAGTCAGTTTCGAGAAGGAACCACCTCTATTGAGGCCGATCTCTCCCTTCGTGATTTCAGCGTTAACGCGCTGGCAGTGGCTTTTGACTGTAATAGTCAGACATTTGCCGACAATGGGCGGATTATTGATCCTCTTGATGGTCTCGCTGATATTGACGGCAAACTGATTCGACAGGCCTACCCGCAAGCCTTCAGTGCCGATCCTCTGCGGATGATACGGGCCTATCGATTTCAGGCGGCGTTGAACTGGTGCGTCGATCAGGATACGAGCGAAGCGGTTATCCGGCAGGCCCATTTGATCCGTCAGGTTAGCGGCGAACGGATTGCGGCTGAGTTCGATCTGCTCTTGACTAGTAATTTGGCCTATCAGTCCATCTCCGGCATGGCCGAGACCGGACTCCTGTTTCATATTTTGCCTGAGCTTCAATCCGCTATCGGTTTGGAGCAACCATCAAGTCACCACCTAGATGTCTTTGGTCACAGCCTGGAGACACTCCGGCAGATAGAGTTAATTGTCCGCTCTCCTGAAAATTTCTTCCACAGTTTAACCGATGAAATGATGCTTTATCTGCAAGAGCCACGGCAGAAAATTCGTCTCTACTATGCCGCCCTTTTTCATGACCTTGGCAAGACGATCACCTCTGACGATAAAGAGGGTAGGATTACCTTTTATAATCACGACGAGGTGGGAGTTGGGTTGTTTTTAAATATCGCTCGCCGTCTTCGGCTGAGTAATGAAGATACTCGGCGAATTGGTCAGATGATAAAGCAGCACATGTGGCCTTTTCATCTTCAGAACGCCCAGATACGGACAGGCGTCACGCCTAAGGCCATCCTCAAACTCGGCAAGGCTGCCGGTGACGATCTTGTTGGACTCTTTATATTGGTCATGGCCGACAGTCTGGCCGGTCAGGGGCCTGGTAAGCCGATGGGGATGGAAGAAGGGGTGGCGGCGCTTTTTGACACAGTCTTTTCCGCCTACCAAGGACAGATCAAGCCTTTAATCGCTGCCCCGCTGTTGACGGGGGATGATCTGATTCAAGAGTTCAACCTTACACCTGGCCCTGTTTTTAAAAGGATTCTCGACGGGCTTCTTGAAGTACGGGTTGTTACCCCGGAGATGACTCGGGCCGAGGCCTTGGATTGGGTGCGTGATTATTGCTGTCAGGAAGAAAAATCTCTGTAACGGAGATGAGTTATCCCTCTATTTCTCTTGACCTAAATGATTTGGTTGTGGCAGACTGATAATGTTTATCGGATTTCGCCATTTATTTGTGCAGAGCTAAGGTGTCTGCTGATTTAATGGTGTGAAGACCGCAAAGATCTCTACTCTTTTCAAGGTGCCTTTATGAAGAAATCTCTCCCGGTCAAAAATGAAGACCCATTTACTTCTCTGTTCAACCCCAAGGATGTTCCTGGCATAAAAAAAACCATCTTGAATCATCTGATCAGTTTTCAGGGCCGGGATCCCGACCGAACTGGCGCCTTTGATACCTACAAGGCCATGGCCTATACTATCCGTGACTTCATGATGGAAAAGTGGATTGGCACCCAGAAGAGCTATTACGTCAAGAATCAGAAAAGGGTTTATTACCTCTCCCTTGAGTTTTTGATCGGGCGTTCTTTGGGGAATAGCCTGATCAATATGGGATTTGATGAGAAGGTCGAAGAGGTCTGCCGCGAGATGGGGTATGATCTTGACGAAATACGGGAAGAGGAAGAGGATGCCGCGCTTGGCAATGGCGGGTTGGGTCGTCTGGCTGCCTGCTTTATGGACTCGGTTGCCACCATGAATATCCCGGCCTACGGTTACGGAATTAATTACGAGTTCGGATTGTTTCACCAGAAGATTATCGATGGCTTTCAAATGGAAAGCCCGGATAATTGGATGCGTTTTGGTTCTCCTTGGCAATTTGAGCGCAGTCTCCCCCTGCACCCTGTCAATTTTTACGGTAAAGTTAATACTACAGTCGACGACAAAGGGCGGTTCCGTTCGGAGTGGGTCGATACCGAAATGGTAATGGCCACTGCCTGTGATGTCCTGATTCCAGGGTATCGTAATGATAATGTCATCAATATGCGTCTCTGGCGGGCCAAGGCCTCCCGTGAACTTGACTTGTCATTCTTTGGGCGAGGCGATTATATCGGAGCTGTAGAGCATAAGGTCACCTCCGAGACCATCTCCAAACTGCTCTATCCTCCTGATGAGGCCAGCGCCGGTCGGGAACTGCGTTTGAAACAGCAGTATTTCTTTGTGGCAGCCACCTTTCAGGATATTTTCCGCCGTTACACCAAGCATAACAAGGAGTTTAATCGATTTCCCGATCTGGTTGTCGTTCAGCTCAATGACACCCATCCCGCTATTGCCATCCCCGAGTTGATGCGACTCCTGCTTGACGAATACGGTCTGGGTTGGGAAAAGGCCTGGGATATCACGGTAAAGACTTTTGCCTACACCAACCATACCTTGATGCCGGAGGCCTTGGAGACCTGGTCTGTTGAAATGCTTGGCAGGATCTTGCCCCGGCATATGGAGATCATCTATGAGATCAATCAACGATTTCTTGATCAGGTCAAGCAACGTTATCCGGGGAATGACTCTAAACTGCGGTCAATGTCCTTGATCGATGAGGGTCCGCCTAAACGAGTGAGGATGGCCAATCTTGCCATTGTTGGCAGCCATTCGGTGAACGGTGTCGCCGCCCTGCACACCCACCTCTTGCGGACTAGGTTGTTTAAGGATTTTGATGAGTTTTATCCTGATCGAATCAACAATAAGACTAACGGGATAACGCCACGTCGCTGGTTGCTTAAGTGTAACGTTGGCCTATCGACTTTGATTACCGAGACAATCGGAGATGGATGGATTACTGACCTTGATCAGCTACGCCGTCTCGAACCATTCGCTGACAATGCAGTCTTCCAGAAAAAATTTCAGCAGGCTAAATTCCACAACAAAATGCGATTAGCCAAGGTCATCAAGAGTGAATGCGGTTTGGTTGTCAATCCTAATTCATTATTTGACGTCCAGGTGAAGCGTATCCATGAGTATAAACGTCAGCTCTTGAATATTCTCCATGTCATTAACCTCTACCAGAGGATCGTTATCGACCCGGATACGACCCTAACTCCACGGACGGTCATCTTTGCTGGAAAGGCCGCGCCGAGTTATTGGAAGGCCAAGCTGATTATCAAGTTTATTAATTCGGTGGCAGCGGTAATTAACAACGATCCCAGGGTTGGTGATCGGCTCAAGGTGGCTTTTATCCCGAATTATGGGGTTTCCCTTGCAGAAAAGATCATTCCGTCGGCAGATCTTTCGGAGCAGATTTCCACTGCCGGCACCGAGGCTTCGGGTACCGGGAACATGAAATTTTCTCTGAACGGGGCATTGACCATTGGTACCCTGGATGGAGCGAATATCGAGATTCGTGAAGAAGTCGGTGCAGAGAATTTCTTTCTCTTCGGTCTTACCGCCGAGGCGGTAGAGTGGGAAAAACGCTCTCCCCGACGTACCCCATATCAGATTTATGAGCAGAACAACGATATTAAGCAGATTATTGATGCTGTTCGCGGAGGTTGTTTCAGTGAAGGCAACAAGCAGCTTTTCCTGCCCATTGTTGATGATATTCTTGACATTAATCGTGATCCCTACCTGAATCTGCTTGACCTCGAAGACTATCTCCGCTGTCAGGATGAGGTGGGACAGGCTTATCAGGATCAGAAAAACTGGACCCGGATGGCGATACTGAATGTGGCGCGAATGGGTAAGTTTTCCAGTGATCGTACGATACGAGAGTATGCCGATGATATTTGGGGTATCCCGATAAGTTGCCCACTGCCTGCTGTTAAGGATCAGGCAGTGCGGTGCAGCGCGGATAGTGATTGACGTGGTTAATGTCTGGCCGGTGAGAATCCAAAGATTTGTGGTGTCTATGATAGAGGGGTTGTCAATCGGTCTTCTTTTCTTGCTGTTGACCCTCTGGACTCCGCTATCGTGGGCTGAAGAGGGCTCAGTCTCCATGGCAGCCAGTGCCGAGTTGGGTGAGCTTGAGCAGCGCCTGGCAACCAGTCTCACTCTGCCGGACCTAATCTCTTTCGCCTATCAAAGAAGTCCTGAGATCGTGGCCGCCCGCTTCGAGTGGCGAGCTGCCACAGAGAAGTATCGGGTTGAAACCGCCCTTGCCGATCCTGAGTTGATGGTGGAGGGGATGTACATGGAGGAGACCTTCGGGGATCAAACTCAGCCTGACGACTGGAAGGTTACTCTGACCCAGCCCTTGCCTTTGCCCGGCCAGTTGACTAAATCAGGACACGTGGCAACTGTTGAGGCAGGGATTGCCCGATTGCTGCTGGATAGCGCAGTTCGAGACATCTCCTCTCGAATCCGCGAATCGTATCATGAACTTCTGTATCTTCGGGAGGCGCAGCGGCTGGCTATGGCTAACCGGGACGTGCTCGATCAGCTCCGCAAGGCTGGAGAGACAGCGGCGGCTTCAAGCCGTGCATCAATTGTCGATGTGATGAAGGCTCAGGCCCAATCAGGCCAGGTTCAGTATGATGTCCTTCTGCTGGAAGAGCTGACCAGGACCGAACAAACCCGTCTTAATGCGATCATCGATCGTAATCCTGATGCTCCTTTTGGCGACCTTGCCGACCTCCCCTTGTATCCTCTCCGTTATTCATTAGAAGAGATCTATCAACTGGCGGAAATGAATCTTGAGGAGATAAAGGTTGCTTCCGCTAATGTCGAGAAGGCCCAGTCCTTGCGTGACCTTGCCCGTTATCAGACATGGCCTCAATTTAAACTGGGGCTTTCGTATGGAGAGTTGAATCAGGCCCGACAGGTCGCAGTCCAGGCAGGGCTGATGTTGCCGATATGGATAGGTAAGAATTCCGGCAGGGTTGAGGGCGCCCAGGCCGATGTCGATACCATGCGAGCGAAGCAACGCCTTCAGATTAATGAGTCCAGGGCAGAAATTCGAGATACCTTCTTCCGGTTGCAGAATGCCGAGCGGCTGGTGACTCTCTACCAGCAGGATCTCTTGCCTCAGGCCGTCCGGTCCATGCAGATGGCTGATACCTGGTTTTCTAAGGGCCAGGGCAGTTTTGCCGATTATCTTGAGACCGTGGGCGCCTGGTATAATTTTCAACTGGCGCTGGCTCGCTCCAAGGCCGATTATGGTAAATATTTAACCCGACTGGAAAGCCTCGCCGGACTGTCCTTGACAGTGCGCGAATCGTCGACCGGCGCCATTGAAGGACCAAGCGAGGGCGGGCAATGAGATTGCTTGTGATCAGCGGTTTGATGATTGGGACAGCCTTTGCCGTGGAGGCTCAAGCTGGCTATCGTGCTCTGATGACCGAATTGGACAGCTACCAGCCTCCGCCGGTTGTCGCTTCGCAGATGGAGCCACAGGGGGTGGCGACAACAACTGCAGCCATCGATCTGAGTGATGAGGCATTCCAGGCTCAGCGCGCCGAACTCAGAAAAGAGGAAGAGCGGTGGCGTAACTCCATGGACCACCCGGATCAAGGATCAGTGTTTCTCGTTCCAGAGCACTCCATGGTGACACGGTTACAGACGGCAGTTGAGGATAACGATGCTGCAGGAAAGGCTTTGGCAGACGGATTTACCCTGGAAACTCTCGAAACATTGGTCTTGCTCCGCAGCCCTGCTGTTCGCGCAAGAGAGAGCCAGTTCAAGGGGGTGCTTGCCGGGTACAGTCAGGCCGAACATCTTGATACCATTCTCAGACGCTATGCAGCGCTTACGAAGAGTGTCATGACCGGTGTGGGAGGAATGACCAATCCCGATCCTGTGACGCTAAAGTTTCCTTTTCCCGGTGTCTTGGCGTTGAAGGGTGAGATTGTCGGCCAAGAGGCAAGGGTGGCTAGGGAAGAGTTGGAAATTGCTCGCCGGGATGCGGTGACCGCTGCGCGCACGGCATATGCCGAGTTGTTGTATCTTCGTGATGCTCAGGAGATTACTCGCTCCCAATTACGTCTTATTGCCAATCAGCAACAGGCGTTATCGACCCGCTATCAGTCGGGAGACACTGGGTTTGATTCGGTGTTGAAGGTAGGGATTGAACTGGAACAGATTAAGGAGGAACTGACTTCCTTGATTGAGGAGCATGGCAATGTCGAGATGGTAATTCGTGCCGTTTTATCTCTGCCTGAAAGGATAAAGATTGGTAGTCCTGCCTCTCGAGACAAGGGCTCTCGCCCTGTTGGTCTTGAAGCGCTCTATTCATTGGCTCTAGAACGGCGGCAGGAGATTAAGGCCAAGCAGGCCATGGTTGGCAAGACTGAGCGAATGGTTGAGATGGCAGAAACCATGATTTATCCGGGTTTCACTCCAAATCGATCATTAATTGAGGCGGATGCCATTTCATCGGTTGGTAATACGACTGTCATGGAAGAGTCAGAAGCTGGTCCGGTTTCATCAGAGCCTGGAGTCGGCGCTGTTTTGCCAAAAACACCGTGGTATGCGGCTGATGATGCCTATCTCCGTCAGGCACGAGAGCAGATTCAGGTGTTAACCAAGGATGTTGAGGCCGAACGGGCAGCGACACTGCTGGGGGTTAGGGAAACGTGGTATCGTATGGACAAGGCTTGGCGTCAGGAGGCATTATATAGGGAGAGAATCACCACACTCGCCCAAGCGGGTTTTGACACTACAAGTCAGGCGTATGCCGCTGGCCGGGTATCATTTTCTGAGTTTATCGAATCAGCCAATGCCTGGCTTTCTGCTCGACTTGGACTGGCACGAGCAAAGGCCGATATCTTGAGATCTCAAGCCGAGCTTGATGCTGCCGTGGGAGTCAGCTTGGTGGATTCGGCGAAGAAAGATTAGACTCTCAGGGGAGAGTAATACGAGCGGTAGGAACCATTGTGTCCTACTGCTTTAATTTAAAGGAAAAACCATGCACGAATTTCCCGAGTTGCCCACGCCGCCTCCAAATAAGCGTCATCTTTTCACCCGGACCAGACTGACTTTGGCTGTCGTCCTTGTAATCATGCTACTTGCTGGGTTTGCTTATGTCGGCAGGGAGTTCTTTCAGACCGGACATGACCACTCGGAATTAAGCCAAGCTGATGTTAAATATATCTGTCCCATGCATCCTGCGATTGTTGATAACAAGCCGGGGTCTTGCCCGATTTGCGGTATGGATCTGGTAAAGATTGAGAATGAAGAGTCGGCTCGGGAATCCAAGGTTGTTGTTCCGGTCAAGGATGATCTTGACGATCTGTTTGGAGATTCTTCTGATTCCAAGTCTAAATCAAGCGAAGGGCGCACTATTCTTTTTTATCGTAACCCCATGGACCCGACAATTACCTCACACACACCGGATAAAGATGAAATGGGCATGGATTATATTCCTGTCTACTCAGACGAATTTGATCCTTCTGCCCCGCCGGTGGAAGGGATGGCTACTATCAGGTTAGGTGAGGACGCGCTTCGGTTGACAGGAGTGCAGACGGCAAAGGCAACAAATGAAGTCGTGGCTCGTTCAGTGCGGACGGTGGGGATTGTGGTCCCTGATGAAACTCGCATCCGTCACGTTCATACCAAGGTTGATGGGTGGATTGAGACCTTATATACCAACTTCACTGGTCAGATCGTCACTATGGATCAGCCGTTGCTGTCCATTTATTCTCCTGAGTTGTTAGCTTCCCAGGAGGAGTTTTTGGCCGCAAGGGCAGCGGCAGTCAAGTTTACTTCGTCATCCAGTCCCGATGTTAAGACTTTGGGGAAGAATCTCTTGTTGTCTGCTCGCAAGCGGCTGGAGCTTTTCGATGTGCCTGAGAAGGTTATTGATGAGCTGGAAAGGACCGGCGCTGTGCAGCGGACTGTGACCCTGGATGCGCCGGTATCTGGCTTTGTTACCTCAAAGGGGATCTATGAGGGCCAACAGATTGAGCCGGGCTTGGAACTGTTTACCATCACTGACCTTTCCCAGGTCTGGATAGAAGCCGACCTCTATGAGTACGAGGCTTCCGCAGTACACCTTGGCCAAGAGGCTATCCTGACCCTGGCCTATGAACCGGGGGTCGAATTGAAGGGTTCCGTGGCCTATGTTTTTCCTTATCTATCCTCGGATAGCCGGACACTTAAGGTCCGGTTTAATTTTCCTAATCCAGACTTAAAGTTGAAACCGCAGATGTACGTTGATGTTACCTTAGCCCTTGCCAAGGGCACTGGCGTGACGATCCCTGATTCGGCAATTATCGATTCCGGAGTTCGTCAGGTGGTTTTTGTAGAAACTGCGCAAGGCTCCTTTGAGCCACGCCAAGTCAAAAGCGGGGTGAGAGGAGGCGGGAAGATTCAAATTCTGGGCGGGGTCAAGGTTGGTGACAATGTGGTGGTCAAGGCCAATTTTCTCCTGGATTCGGAGTCAAAGTTGCGAGCCGCTTTGAATAAGATGACAGGCGGAGGGGGGAAGTAAATGCTTCCTCATGCTTCCGAGGCAGGTGAGTCGGGCAGGCTCTCCTTGATCCAGCGCATTATTAAAGCTTGCGCCAATAATCCGATCATGACCATTCTGGCGGTGGTCTCACTGATGGTAGTGTCGGTTTATACCCTTAAGGTCATTCGTCTCGATGCCCTGCCTGATCTCTCAGATACTCAGGTTATCATTTATTCACGGTGGGACCGTTCGCCTGATATCATCGAAGATCAAGTGACATATCCGATTGTTTCTTCATTGCTTGGTGCCCCTCATGTTAAGGCGATTCGGGGTTTTTCCGATTTTGGTTTTTCATACGTCTACGTAATTTTTGAGGACGGCACTGATATCTACTGGGCTCGGTCTCGGGTTCTGGAATATCTTTCTAAAATCCAATCTCGGTTGCCCCAGGGGGTGCAGACCGAGATTGGGCCAGATGCTACTGGTGTTGGATGGGTGTTTCAATATGCACTGGTCGATAAGTCCGGAACGCATTCGCTTGATGAGTTACGTTCATATCAGGACTGGACTTTGCGCTATGCCATTCAGTCGGTGTCGGGCGTGGCAGAAGTGGCTTCCATTGGTGGATTTCAGAAACAGTATCAGATCACGGTAGATCCTAACCGTCTAGTCGCTTACGGATTGTCACTGGATATGGTGATGGAGGCAGTGCGTAAGTCGAACAACGAGGTTGGCGGGAGACTGCTCGAGTTTGCCGGAACCGAGTATATGGTTCGGGTCAGAGGGTATGCCAGGAACATTGCCGATTTTGACACCATCGTGGTCAAGACCGGAGAGGGAGGCGTGCCGGTTTTACTTAAGGATATCGCCAGGGTGGAGCTGGGGCCTGAAATCCGTCGGGGTGTCTCCGACCTCGATGGTCTTGGGGACCATGTGGGTGGAGTGGTGGTGATGCGCCATGGGGAAAATGCCTTGAATGTCATTAACCGGGTCAAGGCCAAGATCAAGGATCTTGAGTATTCCATGCCCAAAGGGGTTGAGTTCGTCACCACCTATGACCGTTCCGATCTCATTCAACGGGCCCTTGGTACCCTGAAGCACGAATTGATTATGGAAATGATCATCGTCTCCCTGGTGATTCTCGTATTTCTGTGGCATTTCCCGTCAGCCCTGGTACCAATCGTTACCATCCCGATATCGGTTTTGCTCTCTTTTATACCGCTCTATCTTATGGGGGTGACAGTCAATATCATGAGTCTTGCTGGCATTGCCATTTCAATTGGGGTATTGGTGGATGGAGCGATAGTCGAAGTGGAAAACGCTTATAACCGTATCCACCATTGGCAGGAAGGCGGGCGAAAAGGCGATTTTCACAGTGTGCGTCTCGCGGCCCTGATGGAGGTTGGGCCATCAGTTTTTTTCTCTTTGCTCATCATTGCCGTCTCCTTCCTGCCGGTCTTCGTCCTGGTAGATCAGGAGGGACGTCTCTTTAAACCTCTGGCCTATTCCAAGACTTTGGCGATGGCTTTGGCTGCGATTCTCGCTATTACTCTTGACCCAGCCCTCAGAATGCTTTTTGCCCGTATTGATCCTTTTGTTTTTAAACCGCGTTTCCTAGCCAAAATAGCCTCAACTTTTTTGGTGGGCACCTATTTTTCCGAAGAGCGGCATCCGATCAGTCGGGCCATTTTTCGGGTCTATTATCCGGCTTGTCGTTTCGTCCTTCGACACCCCAAGGGGGTGATAGCTGCTGCTTTTGCTCTGGTTCTTATCAGTCTGCCTGTATATTTTAAGCTTGGCAGTGAGTTCATGCCGCCATTGAATGAAGGGGCGATCCTCTATATGCCAACTACGCTGCCTGGAATTTCTGTGGCTGCGGCTCAAGAATTGATGACGACCCAAGACAAGCTTCTAAAAGGATTTCCTGAAGTCGAGAGGGTGTTTGGTAAAGCCGGTCGGGCTGACACCTCGACTGACCCCGCGCCATTTTCGATGATGGAGACTACGGTCATCCTGAAACCTGAGCGTGAGTGGCGCGGTAAGGAACGTTGGTACTCGGAGTGGGCGCCTGACTGGCTTAAAGCCGTATTTCGCACTGTATGGCCGGATCATATCTCGTGGGATGAGTTGGTTGCCGAAATGGACAAGACATTACGTATTCCTGGGGTTACCAACGCTTGGACTATGCCGATTAAGGCTCGTATCGATATGCTCTCAACCGGGATCAGGACTCCGGTCGGGATTAAAATCTATGGCTCCGACCTCAACGCCATTCAACGCATAGGCGAACAATTGGAGAGTATTGTGCGGGAGGTTTCTGGTACTCGAAGTGTTTTTGCCGAGCGGGTGACCGGCGGATATTTCGTGGATTTTGATCTGCGGCGTGATCAGATTGCCCGGTACGGACTTAGCATTGATGAGGTCCAACGGGTGATTCTGACTGCTATTGGTGGCGAGAATATAACTACCACGGTAGAGGGTCGGGAGCGATATCCGGTCAATATTCGTTACCCGCGCGAATTGCGTGAGGATACCGACCGGTTGGGGCGGGTGCTGGTGGCGGCTACTGGTGAGAATGGGATCATTCAGGTGCCATTGGCTCATCTCGCTGAGATCCGTCTGGTTACCGGCCCGGCGATGATTCGTAACGAGAATGGTTTTCTCTCCGGTTATGTCTATGTCGATATAGCCGGTCGTGATGTGGGCAGTTACGTTGAGGAAGCTAAGCAGGCGGTGGCTGATAAGTTGGAGCTTGAGCCAGGCTATGTCCTGCAGTGGAGTGGGCAATACGAGAATATGATCAGGGTACGAGAGAGACTGCAGGTCGTGGTTCCTCTGACGCTGGCCTTGATTTTTGTGTTGCTGTACATCAATACCAAGAGCGCTTTTAAGGCCTCGGTGGTGATGCTTGCCGTTCCCTTTTCGACTATCGGAGCTATTTGGCTCTTCTATTTTCTGGATTATAACGTTTCCATTGCTGCCTGGGTAGGGATGATAGCCCTGCTGGGTCTGGATGCGGAAACAGGGGTGTTTATGCTCCTGTTCCTCGATCTCTCCTATAACGATGCCAAGGCCAAGGGTGCTTTGAAAACTATGGCCGACCTGGATGAGGCCATTCTTCACGGGGCGGTGAAACGGGCTCGGCCCAAAATGATGACCGTTGCCGCGGCTTTCATGGGACTTTTACCGATTATGTGGTCGACATCGGCTGGATCTGATGTCATGAAGCGGATTGCCGCTCCTATGATCGGCGGACTGATTACTTCTTTTGCCTTGGAGCTTTTGGTGTATCCTGCCATTTACAAATTATGGAAGGGGAGGGAGGTTGTTGGGGACAAGCAATACCAAACTTGATTCCCAGTTTTAAAAAGGGCTTGACCATCATCATAATCAGCTATATGTTAGGTGTAAGAATTATTCCTAATTAGCATGAGGGATCAATCTTGAAAAAACAAAGACGGGCTAACCTTGATAAAAAAATACTTGATTTTGAGCAGGCCTGTCGGGGCGCTGGTCTCAAACTTACCCATCAGCGGCTGGAAATATTTCGAGAACTTGCCTCTGCAGAGGATCATCCATCTGCGGAATCACTCCACAAGAGGCTGCAGAAGAGGCTTGCCTTTCTCTCCCTTGATACAGTGTATCGAACGTTAGCAACATTGGAGAAATATCAGCTTATTTCCAAAGTTGAAACGGTTGAGAGCCAGGCCCGTTATGAAGTCGAGATGGACCGACACCATCACGCTATTTGTAGAAAATGTGGGACTATCACTGATTTTAGATGGAATTCATTTGATGAAGATCCACTGCCTGAAACTGTCAAAGATTGGGGATGGATTGAGAAGAAGAATATCACTGTGCACGGGGTTTGTGGAAAGTGTACCCTAACTCCTCCGTAAAGGGGCGAGAATTTTTTTTGTCTTTAGAGTAAGAAATATTCTGATATAGTTATTTAAATTATGTTGATTTCCTAGTAGATAAACCATACTTTGCTGTTGATGTTAATCTATATCATCTGATATGATCATTTTATTAAATGAGTAATGACGAATTTGTCATAATAAAAAAAAGGAGGTTCATAATGGCAAAAAGTAAAACCGTAATGACCACTAGTGGCGGCAATCCCGTTGCTGATAATCAGAACTCGCTCAGCGCAGGCGCTCGCGGCCCCCTGCTGCTTCAGGATTATCAGTTAATCGAAAAGCTTGCCCATCAAAACCGGGAGCGTGTGCCGGAGCGGGTAGTTCATGCCAAAGGCTCAGGGGCCTATGGCACACTTACGATCACCAATGACCTCAGCAAGTATACTAAGGCCAAGCTTTTCTCCCAAAAGGGGAAGGAAACCCCGGTGTTTCTCCGTTTTTCGACTGTTGCCGGAGAACGTGGTGCAGCAGATGCGGAGCGTGATGTACGAGGCTTTGCCTTAAAGTTTTATACAGAGGAAGGGAATTGGGATTTGGTGGGTAACAATACCCCGGTTTTCTTTGTCCGGGACCCACTTAAGTTCCCGGATTTTATCCATACTCAGAAACGTCACCCCCGTACTAACATGCGTAGTGCGACTGCCATGTGGGATTTCTGGTCGCTTTCCCCGGAAAGTCTTCATCAGGTTACCATCCTTTTTTCCGATCGCGGTTTACCTAAAAGTTATCGCCATATTAATGGGTACGGGTCGCATACTTACAGCTTGATCAATGCGGCTGGGGAGCGTTTCTGGGTGAAGTTCCATTTTAAGACCGAGCAAGGGATTCAATGTGTAACCAACCAGGAGGCTGAATCCATTGTCGCCAAGGACCGGGAAAGTAACCAGCGTGATTTGTATGAGTCCATTGAGGGGAAAAATTATCCTCGTTGGAAAGTCCAAGTACAGATCATGCCTGAGAAAGAAGCTGAGACTTACCACCTCAACCCCTTCGATTTGACTAAAGTTTGGCCCCATCAGGATTACCCGGCTATCGATGTGGGCATTCTTGAGTTAAATCGTAATCCGGAGAATTATTTTGCCGAGGTAGAACAATCTTCGTTCAGTCCTTCCAATATCGTGCCTGGCATAAGCTGGTCTCCGGACAAGATGCTTCAGGCCAGGGTATTTTCATATGCCGACGCCCATCGCTATCGGGTCGGTACTCACTACGAGTTGCTGCCGGTGAATCGTCCTTTAAATCAGGTGCACACCTACCACATGGACGGCTCCATGCGATTTGACGCCCCAGGTGGTCCGGATGCCTACTACGAACCCAATAGTTTTGACGGACCGATGGAGGATCAGAGTTTTCTTGAACCACCACTGAAAATTTCAGGCGATGCTGATCACTATAATCACCGTGAGGGTAATGAAGATTATTCTCAGCCAGGCGCGTTATTCAAGCTGATGAGCACTGAGCAAAAAGCACAGCTCTTCGGTAACTTGGCCGAGGCAATGGCCGGAGTGCCTTTGGAGATAGTCACTCGCCAGTTAGGACATTTTCATAAGGCGAATCCAGCGTATGCTGCAGGAGTCGCTGCAGCTTTGGGAGTTAACTGGAATCCAGGCACATAAGAGGATGATGCCAAGCGGCTCATGGGGGAAATCTATGGGCCGCTTGCGATAAGAAAGATATCTTTGAAACATTATGCTTCTCAGCGAATCAGAAGAAAAACGCTATATCGAGCTGCAGTCCCTTGCTCTGGAAAGCGCCCGGTCAGGCGACACGGAACTGCTGATAGGCATGCTACAGGCAGGTATGCCGGTAAACTTAAGTGATGGCAGGGGGAACACTCTGTTGATGCTCGCTGCCTATCACGGACATGAAGAGACGACCCGGATTCTTATGGAGTTTGGTTCGGACCTTGAGCGCCGCAATGACCACGGACAGACACCCTTGGGAGGTGTCGCCTTCAAGGGAAATCTTGCTCTGGCAAGAATACTGGTTGAAGCCGGGGCAAATGTTAATGCCGATAACGGTGGCGGTAAAACTCCGCTGATGTTTGCTGCGATGTTCGGACATCGCGATATTGTTGCCTATCTGCTAGAAAAAGGAGCGGATAGTAACTCTCAGACCCTGTTGGGTATCTCAGCTCAACAGCTTGCCAGGATGACTGGCGCTGTTAGATCACTGGGCTCACTACTTTCGTGGTAGTGTTCTTGTGCATTTCCCGCTTATTTTATGTAGAGCAGCTGTCTCCACTCGTAATGGAGCATGTTTTCGATTAGTTGCATTATGTGAAGTTGCTTTATGATTTGGGGTGTGCTGCCATTTTGTTAAGTCTGCAGATTTAATTGGTGGGTGCTGGCGGAGCGTTGAATTGACGCTATAGTATCTCATGAGGGTAATTGATACTCACCTTGCTCAGTATTCTATATGGACGGTGCATGTCGAGTGCAGGATAAATAGTCGATCTTTTGTAGAATCAGGGTATCGACTGAGTTAATTACTAGGAAAGTTATTGACTTTTGCAACGAGTTCGAATTAACGTTGCTTTAATCGACAGCTATCTAGACTGATACAGAGGTATCACTGGTTGTCGTAATTTCGACCTTTTTAACAGATGCTATTTTTGACATCACTAAAAGGATCAATATCGTGCGTTGCATAGACCTGGTGATTGTGCTGGTCTTTGCGGCGGACACCAAAAACATAATGAGGTAGACAAGTGAAAAAAACGATCATTATTTCAGTTGGATTAACGCTGCTCTTTTCTGGTTGCGTGCCTCAAACCAATACACAGAAAGGTGGCATGTACGGGGCTGCGGGCGGGGCCGCAGTTGGAGCAGGTGTTGGCCAACTGGCAGGCAGAGACACCAAGGCAACCCTGGTTGGCGCAGCTATCGGCGCAGCTATCGGTGGACTGGGTGGGGCAGGTTATGGCCGCATGATGGACAACCAGGAGAGGGATATGCGGCAGGCAATCGGCCAATCGGAAGCGGCTACAATTCAGCGTCAAGGTGATTTGTTGGCTATCAGCCTTAAGGGAGATGTAACCTTTGATACTAATTCATCGGCAGTTCGATCTGGACTCTACTCAGAAATTGACCGAATCGCCAATGTTCTGCAAAATTACCCAGACACTGTCGTTATGATTGAAGGTCATACCGATTCTCGCGGCTCTGACTCAGCTAACATGGAGCTTTCTCAACGTAGGGCTGAGTCCGTCAAATCGCTTTTCATCGACAGGGGGATAGTTCCGAGTCGAATCGAGGTTCAAGCCTTTGGTGAGTCTAAGCCAATCGCTACCAATGACACCGAGTCAGGTCGTCAGATGAACCGCAGAGTGGAAATAAAAATTGCCCCCAACGCTCCGCAAGCTTAGGGCGGGGCTGGAACCAATACTGTGCAACGGCGGTGATTTGATCTTCGATCAGAGGTTGGTCGGAGTTGGTTTTGTAAGGTTGTTTATCTTTACTTGACCATCTCAATCAATAATGTTCCGGCAGTGTTGAGTCAATCTGATTGCACGTCAGTTTGAAATGTCGTCCTCTGGCCTGGTTATCAGCTCGTGGCAGAAAACGATGAGTTTATCAGCCGTCGACACCGTGCATTTGATGCCCCTCTTATTGGATGTTGAGAGTATAGTCCTCGACCTCGCCGTAGTTAAAGGTGCCGCATGCCGGTGGATAGTTGTTGTAGCGCATGGCAGTTCGAAGGCGCGTGGCCCCTGTGATGGCATCGGCCGGGATCGTGATCATGCCAATGACCGAAGCCTTGCCTGTGCCTTCGAACAGCAGCTCACCTGAATCGTTAAAATCGCCGTCATGGTTTAAGTCTGCCCAGAGACGCCAGTATTCAGAAAAAGGAGAATTGGCAAAACCAGGTGTCATTTTAATCGTCATGGATGCCCCCTTCTGGATATTGATTATCAGCTCCGTGAAATTCGAATACCCGCCTGGACCTGACGTTTTGGTCTGCAGTCCCGCCTCCACTTGAGCGATCCACTCATAGGTTTGGGTGTTTCCCTTGGTCTCACAGTAATTTAATCCTCCTTCGCCCACCGTGACTAACTGGGTTGCGGAGCCTGTCAGGCCATTGCCATCGGTCACCGTCAGGGTCACGGCATAGGTGCCTGCGATCACATAGGTATGAATCGGATGTTGGTCACTGGATTGGCTGACGTCGCCAAAATCCCAGTGTCGTTCGACAATATCGCCGCTGCTCATATCAGTGAAGCTGGCTGTGAGCCCCTCAACCGTGTGGCTGAAGGCAGTCTGTGGTCCGATGTTACTACTACTGATCTGGAGGGTGTAATCTTCCACCTCACCGTAGGAGAAGGTGCCGCACGAACTGGGATACAAGCCGTATCGCATTGATACCCGCAGTCTGGTGGTGCCGACCGCTACTGTTGGTGGGAGGGTGATTGTGCTGTTGACTACTGTCCCTCCTGTGCCATGAAACAATAATTCGTCAGCATCGTCGAAATCGCCATCCTGATTCAAATCGGCCCAAACCCGCCAGAATTCTTTATATGGTGTACCGGTAAATCCCTGGGTTAGAGACAACGTTGTCGGAATTTCCTTTTGCACCGTGAAGATTTGATTTGTGAAGTCAGAATACCCGGCAGCGCCGGAATTTTTGGCATAGGCTCCTACCGTGACCTGGGTGATCCATTCAAAGCTCTGACTGTTGCCCATGCTGGAACAGTAGGTCGCCTTGTCACTCACGGTCACCAGTTTGGCGACGCTGTCAGTCAGTCCGTACTTATCCGTCACTGTCAGGGTCACTGTGAAGGTGCCGGTAGCCGCATAGGGGTAGACTGGATGTTGCTCGAATGATTGGCCGCCATCACCAAAATCCCAGTGCCAGTCAACGATGGTGCTGGTAGGGGCCGTGCTCTGGTCGGTGAAGGTCACGGTCAACTTGGCCGCTGCGGAATGGAAGTTCGCACTCGGGCCGGACAGGGTCAGCGATTGGTCTTCACTGCCTGTCAGCCCGCTACTGTCGGTTATTGTCAGGGTGACCTGGTAGGTGCCGGGAGAGGCATAGGTGTGCTGGGGATGCTGCTCGCTGGACTGGTCGCCGTCACCAAAATCCCAGTGCCAGCTCTCAATGTTGCCAGCTGGGTTGATGCTTGAATCGGTAAAGCTCACAGTCAGTCCGCTTACGGAATAGCTGAACGCTGCCTGCGGCGTCGGGTTGCCTGTCCCGATGAATAAGGTATAGTCTTCCACCTCACCGTAGTTGAAATTGCCGCAAGGTTCAGGGTATCCACCATATTTCATCCCTGTCCGCAGTCGGGTTGCTCCGTCAATTGCGGCAATCGGGATGGTGATAGTGCCTTTGACCGCCCCGGTGCCGTTGCCTTCGAACAACTTCTCCCCAACATCCTCAAAATCCCCGTCACGGTTTAAATCCGCCCAAATGCGCCAGTATTCCTTAAATGCGGCAGAGGAAAAACCAGGGGTCAGGTTCACCTCAGTTGTGGTATCTTTTTGTAATTCGATGACCTCTGAAGCGAAATCAGAATAACCGCTGGGGCCAGAGGAGTGGGTAAAGTTCTCCACCGTCAACGTCTTGATCCATTCATAGGATTGTTTATAGCCTCCGGTTTCGCAATAGTCCAGTACCATTCCTGCCTGGACGATATTGCTTACGCTGGCTGTTCCGCCGACACTATCGGTCACGGTTAGGGTGGCAGTGTAACTCCCTTCCGTCCCATAGGTGTGGGACGGATTTTGATCGGCAGAGGTTTGGCCATCGCCAAAATCCCATTGCCAGTCAACAATGGTGCAGTTTGAGCAGGTGCTGGCATCGGTAAAATTAACCGTCAACTGGTCCGTGTAGGTCGAAAAAACAGCATTCAACCCCTGTGGGACATCGATGTAAATGTCAACAGCAGCAAAGGCATTTTGGACATCCTTGGAGGAGTATCCGAGACTGATGGCCGCGTCCCGAACTCCCTCGGCACCTTGAAAAAAATTGGTGCTGGGCTCCCAGTAGTCTTGGTTGGCCTTGACGAAAACCGCAAATGCCTTGCGGGTGTCCCAGCCAGGAGTGGTGGCCAGCAGATAAAAGGCCTTGTTAAAAACACCACTGCTGTAATGGACATTCATCTCGTTTACATAGGCATTGGCGCTGTCGATGGACTTGCCGTCTTCTGGTGGATTATCCATGTAACGCAACGCTCCGGGGCCCTTGCGAATATCATTGGCCACCAAAAAATCGTTGGTCCCCTTTAAGTAAAATTCGGCCGCTTCGCCGGCTATATCGGAAAAGGCCTCATTGATCCCACCCGACTCTCCGGAATATATCAGATCGGAATGTTGTTCAGTGAAACCATGGCTGATCTCATGGGATATTACATTCAGGCCAACCAGCGGGTAGTAATTATACCATCCATCGCCAATAGAGACTGAAGAGCCATCCCAGAAGGCATTGTCATAGTTGTTGCTGTAATGGACCCCTATCACGATCTGGAAGTTGAGCGGCGTGATCTTGAACCAGTTTTTGTACATGTCATGCACTGTGGTTGCCATGAAGTGAGCGTCATTGATGGGTGAGTAAGCGCCATTGATAGTCTTGAAGGTGTTTTCATAGCAGGCGTATGTATAGGCTGTTGAGCCAGAAGAGTTGTGATTCAGGTTGACTGTTTTGACCTTGGCGATGTTCATCGTGCACTGCCCCCCGACAGCGAAGACTTCAAGAGGGGGAAATTCCTGCCCGTAATGATACAAGCCTATTTTTTCATTACCGCCAGGACCGGTTCCGTTGGCATGGGTCAATCCGTCAAATTCTGAGATGATCTCGCCGGTTGCGGCATTAAGGAGGATGACAGGACGCGATGGGTGTCCACCCATCTCTGTATCAGCAACAAAAGAGATTAGGTAGCAGATGCGAGCCAGATTGTCCCCGTCGAGGGAGATTACGGTTTTGTTGACTTCATTCTTAAATATCCACGACAGGCCCGGTGATGAACTGTTGGCGATATGTCGTTGTTTCATTTGTTCCAAGGCGGCTTGGGAGGTCAAGGTAGAAGGCGCCAGGGATGGACTTGTGAGGTCAGCGGCGATTTCCGCCACTTTAGTCCCATGGATGCTGATGACTTGGTCAGCTACATTTCTGACGACGATGATATGATGGCCCCAAATAGGGATGCCGTTGAATAGTTGACGATACCGGCTGTGGGTGATACCGCTTTCGTCTGTTCTTTGCCCCAGGAGTTGCAATCCTTCTTGCGGGGTCAGTCCAAGTGTGGATTCCAGGCTCTGGATCGAAAGAGTTTGGACCTGTTTGGCTTGAGCCTGTATCTGCATGGCATTGGGCAGATAAATTTTTGTTGCTGCGAACCCCTCTGCTAATAGGATCAAATGGAATAATAGTGACAGGATACCGATTATGGGTGTTTTTTTCATACCCTTTCCTCCCTTACCTTTGGGGATACTGTAATGGGTGATGATTAAGCCTTGTCTGTCTGTTGTCTCTGTCTTCATAGACGGATAATTCTCTGGACAATTTCTTAAGATGTCGTCTTCTGTTATTATACTCAGAGCCTGTGTGTCATGTCCTGGTGGTGGTTTGAGGTGTAGGATGGGATGTTTTGTGCATGGATGGTTTCCCAGTCAATGACAAGTGAGTGGTGTTGAGCTCATCCAGGTTAACCCTGGATCTGTCTTTTAGAGAAATGAAAGAGTTGTATGAAGAAAAATAACGTTAGTTCAATTTGACTAACCTCTATTTATACTCTTGAAAAACTAATTATAATTTTATTATAATACCATAAAAAAATATCAGAACACTGTGTGGAAGTCAATTTTTTTCGGGTTATCATGTTTGGAACAAGGACATGTCGTGCAGTGTAGGGAGTTAGGTAGTCGATAACAGAAAGAAAAGAGGTTGTTCGGGTCCAGGTGTCAATTGGCCTGGTGGGCTGAAAATATGATACTCAGTAATTATGTCATTTAACCAAGGAGGTTCAACATGCACACCATTTCATCGTATGCCGCCATGACAGCAAAATCAGCCCTGATTCCTCATGCCATTGAGCGTCGAGAACCTGGTCCACACGATGTTTTGATCGACATTCTCTACTGTGGTATTTGCCATTCTGATATTCATCAAGCCAGAGATGAATGGGGTGGATCTATTTTTCCGATGGTTCCAGGCCATGAAATTGTGGGAAAAGTAGCCAAGGTGGGTACCCAGGTTAATAGGTGGCAGGTGGGTGATAGAGTAGGGGTGGGATGCTTCGTTGATTCTTGTCGCGAATGTGATGCCTGCAGGGAGGGTGAAGAGCAATTCTGTGAGCACGGGACGAGTTTTACTTATAATTGTTATGAACGTGATGGCAAGACCCCAACGTATGGTGGTTACTCGACTCGTATTACGGTGAATGAAGATTACGTCCTGCGTATTCCACCAGGAATGCCACTTGAACGTGTTGCTCCTCTCCTCTGTGCTGGGATCACCACATATTCTCCTCTAAGACAATACGCTATCAAGACTGGAGACCAAGTTGCCATTGTGGGACTCGGTGGACTTGGTCACATAGGAGTAAAAATAGCTAAGGCGATGGGGGCTACGGTCACTGTTCTCAGCCATTCTGCCAATAAAAAAGCTGATGCCAGAGCCCTTGGCGCAGATGATTTTGTTGTTACCAGTAATCCTATAGCATTTAAGGAAAATTCAAAAAAATTTGATTTTATCTTGGACACGGTGTCGGCTCAGCATGACTACAACGCTTACCTTGAACTGTTGAAACGTGACAGGACAATGGTTCTGGTTGGCATACCCGATCCTATTCCCCTTTCTGCCGCGCCACTGGTCATGCAGCGAAGGCATCTTGCAGGGTCACTCATTGGTGGAATTCGTGAGACCCAGGAGATGCTTGATTTTTGTGCTGAACATAGTGTGTTTTCTGATGTTGAGGTGATCCCGATCCAAAAAGTCAATGAGGCTTACGAGCGAGTGATCAAAAGTGATGTGCGCTACAGGTTCGTCATTGATATGGCAAGCCTCAAATAGGGGTCTGGTTGCGCTAGTGGGGGTTGGTTTTTTGTTACAGGTTGCAGGTATGCAATAATGCAACGCTTTAAATTGCATTATTGCAATATTAATTAACCATTCCGTTGATTCTGGCCTCTTTTGCAAAACAATCAACGGTATGTTTTACTGTTCCCAGCAGGTAATTTCTGCTGCTGCATTAGCTGAGGTGAATTTTTTGCTTTTTTCCACTCAATTATATTCAATGACATTGTTGTTATTTCTGTGAAGGCAGCAAACCTGGGAAGATGGCTGTCTCGTAGGGTTTCCCGCCATGGCGATGATAACGTTCATAGAAGAGTAAGTCTTTTTCCCAATGGATTGCCACTGCATGGCAATCAGGATTTATTCTGCCCAAATACTTTTTATTCTATGCTTGGCATCATGATTGCTATGTTAATAGGCAAGAGACAATAAAGAAGGGATCCTAAAGATGGGAAAAGGAACCAAGCAAACCTAAGGAGGTGCGCCATGAACACTAACAAAACAACCCAAAAGTTAAGTGCAGAGAAGAAGACAGCGTTGTGTATCGTGATGTCAATGTTCTACTTCGCAATGTTAGCCTATCCATTTGGTGTCAGCGTTGAGGGATATGTCTGGCAGAAGGTTCTTATTGCTGCAGTAATTTTCTTTGCCATTTCCATCCCCGCCTGGATTATTAATCTGAAAAGGGAGTTTTATGACGTTCAGAAAGCTGAAGGAACGGTTGGCGAACTTCTTGAGAATGAAATTGATGTTAACGCCCATGAAAATACGGCTAAAATCAGCCGGATTGGCGAACTCGCACGAGCACAGAGATGGTTAACCCTTGAAGACACGGCGCAAATTCTTTTCTGCCAGAATGGTGAAACTGGCAGTAAGTTTGGGCAGGTTGCCATAAAAAGGAATTACCTGACCCCTCAGCAGGTCGAGAGCTTATTGGCCATGCAGACTTCGAGATCTTAAGATCTGAATTTTCAACCTGGATATTCAATCTGAAAACAGCTGGACAAACTACGGATAGATTAAAAGCTATCCACTAAAAAAACCTTCCTTCCTGATACTGGTGTTTCGATTCACCAAACAACGGTATCAGGAAGGACTGGGACATGCGCTGCACCAGCTAATCAGTTATTCCTCGAGATCAATTCCGAAGACAATTTTTCCCTCTCAAAAACACTCTCGTTTCTCAAATAGTGCGGGTATCATTACTGTCTCGACTCAAACGAGGAATAGCGTCCTCCGGATACCCCTCCATATACCCCTCCATCATACCTATACCAAGCAGCAACATGAGGCGTCAAAAAAAGGTTAGGACTCATTGGCCCTGGATCAGGTTATTTTTTCAGCAGGCCAAAAATGCTCTCTCCTTTTAACAGCATGAGGGAGGTCTGTAATTGATTGTCATCCTTCATCCGCGTATCTTCCTCAGTATCTTTTTCCTTCTTGTCGTTTTTGGGGTCCTTCTCTTTTTTGTCTTCGCCCTGTAGCTCATTGCCGTTTTTGATGTGGTGACTCAAGTCCTTTTCCTTGATCATGCCTGATGGAAGGATGCTATTGTTTTCGTCGCTAACAGTCTGGAGGGGGATGACCAGGTTCGGGGTGATTCCTTTGGCTTGGATCGACGTTCCGTTCGGGGTGTAGTAGCGGGCGGTGGTGACCCTGAGTCCTGCCCCGTTGTTTAAAGGGAAGATGGTTTGTACCGAGCCTTTGCCAAAGGTTTGTTCCCCTAAGATCAAGGCCCTTTTGTGGTCCTGGAGGGCGCCGGCCACGATCTCTGATGCCGAGGCGCTGCCTCCGTTGACTAGTACGATCATAGGGAAATCATAGTGTGGGCCGCCGGAGTGGGCCTTATATTCCATGCTTTGTTCCGAGAGCCGACCCTTGGTGTATACGATCAGGCCCGAATCGAGGAAGAGGTCGGAGACATTGACCGCCTGGTCCAATAAGCCCCCTGGGTTATTCCTGAGATCGAGGACAAGCCCCAAGATTGGCCCTTTCTCTATCATCTTGTTGAGTTCGGTCCGGAGGTCTGAGGTGGTTTTGGCCTGGAAATTGGTGATTCGGATATAGGTATAGCCTGGCTCCAGGAGTTTGGTCTTGACGCTGTAGATAGGGATATCGTCGCGGGTGAGGGTAATTTCCTGCAGTTCTGTCCAGCCTTTGCGGAGGATAGCGATGGTAACCGCACTGCCTTTTGGTCCTCGGAGTAATTCGACGGCCTCAATAAGGCTCATATCCTTGGTAAATTGACTATCTATCTTGATGATCCGGTCACCGGCTTGTATCCCTTTTTTAAAGGCCGGGGTGCCCTCGATAGGCGAGACCACAACCAGCGCCCCGTCCTTTTGGGTGATTTCGATACCGATGCCACTGAAGCTTCCCTTGGTCTCTATCTGCAAGTCTTTGAAGCTCTCAGGCTTCATGTAGGAGGAGTGGGGATCAAGGACATCAAGCATCCCTTTGATGGCGCCCTGGACCACCTCGTCGGTTTTGATCTCCTCGACATAATTATTCTCCAGGATACTGAGGACATTGGCAAAAGTTTCGAGGCTTTTGTAGGTATCCTGTTCTTTGGCCTGACTTAAGGATGCGCTGAGACACAGCATGGCTACGCCAAGCACAAGAAGTTTACGATGTAGCGAGAGGGAACGGGTTGTATGGTTTGACATGGTATCCTTTATCATTAATGGCAGGGGTGTGTTGTTTGAGACTTAGGCTTCTGACGGGTCCGTGGCAGGTGGAGGTGCTTTGGCGCCCTGATTGCCGTAATTTTATGCAACCGTTCACCAGGGGCGCCCGGTAAACGTTTACAGTCTGGTGAAATCCGCACGTTCAACGCTTCTGGTGAACGATTATGAAACTACAGGTACCCCCGGAACTGTAAACGTCCACATTTTTATCATACCACGCTCTCTTGCTGTGAACAACTGGATCATCATTAATACGTAATTATGATGCCTGAAAAAGAACAGGCTGCTTATGAATTTCTTTGGGCTCATCGGACTATCTCAAGTTGGCTGGTGTCGAGCCAGGGGAGCGGATCTTCCGGGGTGGAACCGTGGCGGATCTCTACGTGGAGACCGGGGGTGATCAGTCCAGGAGCCTGGTCAAAGACGCCGATGACATCACCGGTGCTGACGATGTCATCCTTGGCCCTGCTTAGTGAGGCCAAGCCGGAGGTCAGGGTGTAGTATTGGGAGTCGTGGTCGATGATGATCAGGTTGCCGTATCCGGGCATGGTGTCGGCGAAGATAACTCGACCGCTGTGCATAGCCGTGACCGGGGTTCCTGGCGGCACATCAATGTCAATGCCGTCGGAGCGAAGTCCGTTGCCGAAAGGGTCTTGGTAGGGGCCGAATACTCTGGTGATCTGGCCGATTGCCGGAGGAGGCATTCGGCCCTTGTCGGCTAGGAATCCAGTGTTCACTGGTCGGGTGGGCTTGGTTTTAGGCAATTGCCGGGACTTTTTCTGCCGGGCAGCCTTAAGTTCGCGAGCCCGTTCCTGTTCAATGGTCGTGGTCAGTTTGGTTGCGGCGTCCTGGAGCGCTTGAGTGGCCTGGCGGTGGAGTTCTACTTCCGTGCGAACTTGTGCTAGCAGTTGGTCCCGTTCCTCACGGCTGGCACGCAGGGACTTTTCTCCTTCTTCGGCTTGGGTGATGAGAGCTTCCAGGTCGGCCTTGGCCTTGGCCAAGGCCTCTTTGGCTTGAGCCAACAGCTCGATTTGACGCTTGAATTCGTCAGTTACCTGCTTGTCGTATTTGAATAGCGCTTGGACGTATTCCTGTAGGTTCAGTAAATCGCCAAGATCTGAAGCCGAGAATAACGCATTGATAATACCTACTTCGCCAGACTGGTAAAGCCCAGCGAGTCGTTTCTTGATGTGAGCGGCTCGAACATCTTTTTCGGCCACTATCAGGTTGATTTCATCTTCCTTGTTGCTGATGGCTTCTTCTTGTCGCCTCGATTTTTCCTGTAACTCTTGAAGATTCTTTTGCCCTTTGGCGATCTGGCTGTCGATGCGATGCATCTCTTGTTCAAGATTTAAGGCTTTGATGTGTGATTCTTTGATTTTTTCGTGGTGGGAGTCGAGTTGTTCTTCAACCTGTCTCAGGCGATCATTACTGGATGGTCTATTTTGCTCGGCTAGCGCCGGGATTGGCGGGATTAGGGCAAGAGTCCCGATAGCGACAATGAGGAAATTACGGATCTTCGATCCGGGGCAGGCGAGGTGCATCGGCATCAGATACGCAGGAATTTGCGGATTGAGATAAGGCTACCCAGGGTGCAGAGGATGATACTGACCACAAAAATCAAAGCGACAGCTTCTCCAGGGAGAAAGGAGAAGGTGATCATGTTAAGGGCGGTTTGGCCATGGAAGTGATCTTGGACCCAGGAGAATAGTCCGTATAGGCACAAGAGTCCGACACCTGAGCCAAGCGCTCCTTGGAGGAGTCCTTCCAAAAAAAGCGGGGTCTTGATGTAAGCCGAGTCAGCGCCCAGCAGGCGCAGAATTTCGAGTTCGGCCTGTCTGGTTACCACCGTAAGCCGGATGGTGCTTGAAACCATGAAGGTTGAGGTAAGGACCAAGAGTCCGCCGCTGAGATACACGATCAAGCGGACCAGTTGGGTTAAGCTTGCCAGCCGTTCAATCCACTCTCTGCCGTATTGGACCTTCTTGGCTTTGGGCAGGGTTGCCAGAAAGTCTGAAAACTCTTTGATCTGGGTCAGCGCTGTTAAGCTTCGTGAAGGGTGGACTTCGATGGACGGCGGGAGGAAATCGGGTGTGAGATCGGCAAGTAGGTCACGGTCTGCTCCAAGGTGTCGACCTAACTGCTCGAAGGCCTCTGTTCGTGATTTGAAAACTACTGAATTAACCGGAGTAAAACTTCTGATTTGTTTTTCGATCAGTGGTTTTTCTGTGGCGGTGGGTTCTTCTTCGAGATAGACGATAATCTTGATGAACTCTCCAAGCTGGATGCCTGTCTTTTGCAGGTTGATAAACACCAGGAAGAAGAAAGAGAAGATCAGCACCGACAGGCTGACAGTTGCCATGGTCATGATTTGCGAACCGAAGGTCTGGCTGAGGTTGCGGACGGTTTGGCTGATGATCGAACGGGTCTTCATGACTTATGCTTAGGGTCTGTTCAGTGGAGTTGGTTTCAGCGTGGCAGAGGCTGGGTGGTTAACAGGGGGGGATGATTTGATTCTGCCCTGAGTTAACTCGAGAACATGGTGATTGGTGTTTTGATAGAGAGAGTGGTCATGAGTCGCAATGACCAGTGTGGTTCCGGCCCGGCGTAGTTGGTCAAAAAGATCCATCACCAGTTTGGTGGTCGTTTGGTCAAGGTTACCAGTTGGCTCATCCGCCAGCAGAAGCGGTGGGTAATTGGCAGCGGCACGGGCGATGGCTACCCGTTGTTGTTCCCCGCGTGATAGTTTTTCGAGTCGGACATCTCGTTTTGCAGAGAGGTTCAGGGAGTCCAACAGGTAGTTGACCCGGTCGCGGATGGTCTTCTTGGGGGTGTAGGTGACCTCCAAGGGCATGGCGATATTGTCGGCTACTGACTGTTTTGGGAGGAGCTTGAAATCTTGAAACGAGACCCCCATCTGCCGCCGGAGGTTTTGAAGTTGGGAGGGGGAGATCTTGTCGAGATCGTGGCCAGCGACGAGAATCACACCCTGGCTGGGGCGTTCAATGGCTGAGATCAACTTGAGCATGCTGCTTTTGCCCGCGCCGCTCATGCCGGTAATAAACAGGGTCTCTCCGGGCTGAACCGTGAACGAAACGTTGCGGAGAGCGATGACGTCAGGCGGGTAGATTTTGCTGACTTTGGAGAAATCGATAATTGGTGATTGCGGGAGAATTCGTTCCATGTCGTCTGCTGGTGGAGAGAGGGAACATCAATATGATAATAATTTTACTACCATACCCTGTCCAACGTGTGGCGTAAACTGATAACCGGCTACATTTAGCAATTATTTCTGGTTTGGAGGACTGCCTGACCAAGATATAAATCTACTGCGCGATCCTCTCGACCCGATTGTGCCACCAAGTTGTGATGGCGCAGGGGGCGGTTAAGGAAACACTTGTAACGTATCATTAGGTGAAGTAGACTTTTTATAGTGAGGGAATAAAGAGGTGTCAGTGTCTTTTTGCTGGCCCATAATTTTCTCTGGAGTGGCTTGCATCTGGCCGGATTTCTTCCAAAACCTGCGGGAATGATGAAATACAACATTATTTCTCTCTCTGGGGCGATGTGACGACATCTGACTTAGAGATGAAGTGGGGATGAGTATGAAAAAAACCATTAAAACAGAGAAACATCCGATCAAACTTTGGTTGGATGATATTGAAGCCGGTGCCCTTGAGCAGGCCAGAAACTTGGCTAATCTTCCCTTTGTCTTTCGGCATGTGGCGATTATGCCTGATGCCCACTTAGGGTATGGAATGCCAATTGGCGGTGTGATGGCGACCGAGGGAACTGTGATCCCCAATGCGGTGGGAGTTGATATCGGTTGTGGGATGTGTGCGGTCAGGACTTCATTGACTAATATCTCCACCGAGAAATTACGCGCGGTGCTCAGTTTGATTCGGAGTTCCGTCCCACTTGGTTTCGCGCATCACAAAGAGGGGCAGGACCCGGCCCTGATGCCGAAGACCAAAGGGTACACAGTGGATGATATGCCGATCATCTCCCAGGAGTACCGGAGCGCTCTGCGGCAGTTAGGCACCTTGGGCGGGGGGAATCATTTTATCGAGATCCAGAAGGGCAGCGATGGTCATATCTGGTTGATGGTCCATTCCGGCAGCCGGAATCTGGGCTTCAAGGTGGCTCACTATTACAATAAGCTGGCTGGGGAGTTGAACCGAAAATGGGGCTCTCAAATCCCTCCTAAGTGGCAGCTTGATTTTCTGCCACTGGATAGCAAGCCGGGTCAGACGTATTTGAAAGAGATGCGCTATTGCGTCGATTTTGCCTATGCCAACCGGCAACTGATGATGGAGAGGATTAAGGATGCCTTGGCCGCAGTGCTGGTGCCGATTACTTTTGAACCATTGATTAATATTGCCCATAATTACGCAGCAGAGGAAGAGCATTTTTCCAAGCGTGTTGTGGTTCATCGTAAGGGGGCAACCAGCGCTCTCCCCGGTGAAGTCGGGATCATTCCCGGTTCACAAGGGACGCCAAGTTATATCGTCAAGGGTTTGGGTAACGCGGAAAGCTTTGCCTCGTGTGCTCATGGTGCAGGGAGGAAGATGGGTCGGAAGCAGGCCCAGCGTCAGTTGGACCTTCAGCAGGAGCAGAAACGGCTGGAGGACCAGGGGATCATCCATGCCATCCGTCATACCTCGGATCTGGAGGAGGCGGCAGGGGCCTATAAAGATATTGATGAGGTGATTGATAATCAGCTTGATTTGATTGAAGTTATTGTCGAGTTACGACCTTTGGCGGTGATCAAAGGATGATGGTTTAGCAACGTTAATTCTGTTCAAGGGATTGTTTTTTTAATGAAAGGGGGGGATATGAAGGTAAAACTTTGTGGTCTGTTGTTGGTTATTTTCTTTTATGCTCCTCAGGCCTACGCAGAGACTGGCGTTAGGATCGGCCTGATTCAGACTTTGAAGGGGTCGGCTACCATTCAGCGTGGCGGTCAGGCGCTGGCTGCTGCCCCAGGCGGGGAGGTGTATCGTGGTGACCTGATCCAAACGGCCAAAGGCAGCGCGATGGGTGTCGTTTTGGAGGATGATACCACCATCTCAATGGGGGCTGAGAGTGAATTCATCATCACGGAGTGCGACTTTTTCCCTAAAGAGGGCAGATTCTCTCTGGTGTTGCGGATGCTGAAAGGCACATTTTCTTATATTTCCGGAATAATGGCTAAACTTGCCCCAGAGGCTGTGCGTTTGGAAATTCCCGATGGCACTATAGCTGTACGTGGGACAAAACTTCTGGTTGATGTTAGGGAATAACCCGTTACCCGAATCCTAAAGGAGACTCTCCATGCGATACCTTACAGGCGGCCTGCTGGCCATGATGCTTATGTTGTCGGTGCTTACCGGCTGTGCAACCAAACATGCTGTTGTCCTTGTGGCTGATCCTGACGGTCATGTCGGCAAGGCGGAGGTGATCACCGAAGGCGGGGCGCAGCGTCTTGAAAAAGCAAGGGATGTGACCCATCTTGCCGGCAAGTCGGCCCCTCCTTCGCCGGTGGCTACGGCGGATCCTAAGTACATTGAAACGACCTTCGGTGAGGCGCTGGGGGTGGAGCCGCTGCCGTCGGAAAAATTTACTCTTCTCTTTGAGACCGGCGGCGCAGCTCTTGCCGCCGAGTCTCAGTCCGCGATTGCCGATATTGTGGCGGCGATCAAGCGGCGAGGCGCCATCAGCGTTAGAATCAGCGGTCATAGTGATTCGGTGGGCTCGATTCAGATTAATGACGCTATCTCCCTGGAGCGTGCTACCCGGGTTAAGGATCTGCTGGTGGCAGATGGGGTTGATTCCTCGATCGTGGAGGTATCTTCTCACGGTAAGGGGAATCCTCTGATTCTGGTGCCGGACGGGGTTGCTGAGCCCAGAAATCGTCGGGTAGAGGTCATTGCCCGTTAGGCCGGTCATGTCAGATTCAGAGTCAGAGGCATCTTCATCTTCGATCCGTCCGTTGTTGTTGCCTCTTTGGGATGGTGGCGGCCTGTTGATTGCCGCTGGATTTCTGTTGACTCTCTGTATGTTCTCTCTTCTGGCAGTTTCACCTGTGTGGATACGCCAGGCCGAGCTGCGTCTTTACGATCATATGCTCAGTGATCGCCCTTCTTCGTCGCGGCACGATGCCACGGTCATTGTGGGTATCGATGAGGAGAGCCTGGCCGCTTATGGTCAATGGCCATGGCCACGGTATCGCGTGGCCCGCCTGCTGGAGAGGATTCATCAATTGGGAGCGGAGGTCATCGCCCTTGATGTCCTGATGCCGGAGGCGGATCGTACTTCACCTGACGTCATCATGGCCGAACGGCAGCGGGATTTTGGTGTGGTAGGAGCGGCTGGCCCCTCAGGGGCAACTCCGGACAGTAATTCACAGGCGCTGGCCGCAGCACTTAAAAAGGGACCTGCCATTATTGGGTGTTACTTTGATTTTTCAGAAAAATCATCCTATCAGGAGACCGGTTCCCCTAATGTCCCCGCTAAGTTGGTGGTGGTGGGTCGGGTTGGGGAAGGAGTATGGCCCGAGCCGACTGGAGTGCTTCGCAGCATTCCGGCGCTGACCGCCGTAGCGGTTGAAGGATTTACCAATATCAGGCATGATATTGACGGCATTCTTCGACGGGCGCCGATATTGATTCGGCAGGGGAGTCACTATTATCCTTCTTTGGCCCTGGGTGCGGCTTTATTGTCATCCCCGGAGCGAACGTTCTGTCTGCGGCAGGATATGGGGGAAACTATCCTGCAATGGGAAGAACGGGCTATCCCTTTAGATAGGCAAGGGAATCTTAATATCAACTTTCGTCCTCGCGATGCCCCCTTTCCCTATATTTCTGCCAAGGCAGTGTTGAGTGGAGCAGCCGGACTGCCCTCTCTCTCTGGCAAAATCGTCGTGGTTGGCGCTTGGGCCAAGGCCTTGGGTGATATTCATCAGGTGCAGTATGGGCGGTCCCTCTCTGCCTTGGAGGTGCATGCCAATATCATTGATACTCTTCTGTCGGGCGCTTTTATCTCCCAGCCAGGCTGGGCTCGTGGTACAGAATTGGTGGTCATTGCTGTGTTGGGGGTGTTGAGCAGCCTGTTTCTCAGCCGGACAGGGGCCGTGGTATCAGGGATCATGGTGGCAGTGGCAAGTGTCGGGAGTTATTGGATCTGTCGCGAGTTGTTGATGGTAAAGGGGCTTTTTGTGTCGCCTCTCTTGCCGATGATGACGCCGCTTGTGGTCTTGACGGGCGTGATTCTCTTGAAGTATGGGATCGAGGCCCGTAAGGTTCGGCAACGTAATTGTGAGTTGCGCCAGGCCCATGAGCTGATCGAAGGGGTGGCGGAGGAAAAGGTTGAATTAGAGTTAGTCAACCTCAAGTTGGCGGAGGTTGATCGGCTGAAATCCATGTTCATCGCCTCCATGAGTCATGAACTTCGCACGCCGCTTAACTCAATTATTGGCTTTACCAGCATCTTGATCATGGGACTTGCCGGGGATTTGAATGAAGAGCAGAAAAAGCAGCTGGCTATGGTCAAGTCAAGTTCGCTGCATTTGCTTGATCTGATCAACGATATTATTGATTTAAGTAAAATTGAGGCCGGTAAGATTGATATTCGTTGGGATGATTTTGACTTGGCTCAGACCGTGCGTGAGGTTTTTGCTACTTTTCAGGTTACGGCGGACCAGAAGTCGCTACGTCTGATCTTCGAGGGGCCGTCCCAGTTTATGATTCACAGTGATATTTGCCGGGTGCGGCAGATTTTGGTCAATTTGATTGGTAACGCTGTCAAGCTTACTGAGTCCGGGTCCGTATCCGTTACCCTCAGTTCGGTTCGGCAACAGGTTGCGGTTGCGGTTTGTGACACCGGGGTGGGGATCAGGCAGGAGGACATGGGTAAACTCTTTCAGTCTTTCAGTCAGATCTCTACGGATGGAGAGGTGAAACATGAAGGTACAGGTCTCGGGCTTTATTTGTCGAAAAAATTGTCGGATCTTCTGGGAGGGACTATTGTGGTGGAGAGCAAATTTGGTAAGGGGAGTATTTTTACCTTAAGTCTGCCAGTCAAGGAAACTGAGGAGAGGGGATGAAGACAGTCATGGTGGTTGATGATAACGAAGCGAATTTGTATCTGATGGCCTGCATTATCAAGAAGATGGGGTGCCGTATCCTTCAGGCAAGAACAGGGGAGGAAGGGGTCGATCTTGCGGTGCGCGAGCGGCCTGATCTTATTGTGATGGATATCAAGTTGCCTGGAATTGATGGAGTGGAGGCAACCAGGCGGATACGCCAGTCTGAAGCGTGCGCCAAGGTGCCGATCCTTGCGGTTACGGCCCATGCCATGACTGGTGATCGGGAGCGTTTTCTACAGGCAGGGTGCAACGCCCATATCGAAAAACCCATTGATCCGGTGATGATCATGGCAGAGATTTTCGCGTATCTGCAGTAAACGTTCACCGGGCACTCCATCTGCTTCGCAGTCTCGCAAACTCGCTTAGCTGTCATATTATGGTATGCCGAACGAGCAAAACCGCCACGTAATTTAGTTCAATCCCCGCTGGTGTTGGACGGGGACGCAGTAGATCGGACTTTTTGCGACGCCATCAACTGTGACTTTCGACTACCTGCTGGATCTCTTCCTGGAGGGTGGTGATGACTTGATCAGGATCTTCTGCCTTGGAGATTGGTCGTCCTACGACAACATAATCGGCGCCGGCGGCAATGGCTTGACCCGCGCTCATCACCCGTTTCTGATCGTCGTTCTCTGCGATGTTGGCCCCTGGCCTGATGCCTGGGGTGACAATCAGGAGCTTTTCTCCTAACTGCTTACGTAGTCGTTCAGCCTCGAGGCCCGAGGAAACCACCCCGTCACATCCCAGATCCAATGCCCTTTTGGCGCGAAAATAGACGAGATCCTCGATGCTTTGGGTCATGCCCATGGCCCGCAGGTCGTCTTCTCCGAAGCTGGTCAATACGGTAACTGCCAGGATTTTCAGGCTTTCGTCTGCGTTTTTGTCGCGAGTAGCATCCATGGCGGCCTTGACAATGGCATCGTTGCCATGAACCGTGGCTAAAGAGACTCGGCGGGCCATAAGTTGTTTGACTGCCAGGTGGACGGTCTCGGGGATGTCGAAAAATTTAAGGTCAACCATTACCTTGTGGCCGCGGTCAACAATCCAATCTACGGTGTGAAACCAGTCCGCCATGAACAGTTGGAGCCCGACTTTATAGAAGCCGAGTTTTGATTCGGTGGCTAGAACCAGTTTTTTTGCGGTTTCTGGGTCGGGAACATCAAGGGCCAGGATAATCCTGTCCCGTAAGGGGATATTTTTCATTGTGGTCTCGCTGATGGCGGCTTTGCTGGGTTTCGGCGTGTGGTTTTTTGTCGGGTATTGAAATCTCAGTGAGAGATACCAAACTCTGGCGGAAATTGCCAGTCTCAACCTTGTGGTTAATGGTTAATCATCCCCACCCGGTAATGACTGAAGGCATCGGTTTACGGTTGATAGCTGACGGTGACCTCATCGCAGACCATGATTTTTTGTAAACGTTCACCGGTAACTGGTCACCGTCAACTCAAGGCAGTTTCCTTACAAGTGTGTAATTGTTCACCAGAAGCGTTGAACGTGCTGATTTCACCGGACTGTAAACGTTTGCCGGGTGCTCCAGCCGGAGTCTCCCTACGGTCACTTACCTGCGCGATTTATATTGACCCGCTTCGTCGGTCAATAAAGCGGTCTGCGAAATGTGCTAGTTGCACATGAGCAGGCCGTTAACAGCTAAGCGAGTTTGTGAGACTGCGAAGCAGATGGGGTGCCCGGTGAACGTTTACACAAGTGTTTGATGCTCAGCCCATAGAGAGCGCCTCTTGCACGGTGTCGCTTAAGGTATTGATGGTGATGGGTTTGGTCAGATAACTGGTGATGCCGAGGGCTTTTGCCTGATCTTCTGACAGCACGTTGCTGAATCCGGTACACAGAATGATCGGTAGTTTTGGCCGAAGGGCGCGAACCCTTACAGTTAGTTCGGCTCCGGTCAAGCCCGGCATGGTCTGGTCGGTGATCAACAGGTCGAAATCATTGGGGGTGGAGGTGAAGGCGGTCAGGGCGTCCAGGCTGGAGAGAAAGGGTGTCACGTGGTGGCCGAGTCGTTCCAGGATGCTATGGAGCATGGTCACGATCATGGGGTCGTCATCTACCACCATGATTCGGGCATTGCAAGTTGGGAGAGACGGGCTGGTGGGTTTGGCAGCTTGGCTGATGGATTTATTTTTTGAATCAGGCAGGGCCTGGAAATAGATTCGGAAGGTTGTGCCGTGGCCGGGCTCACTTTCCACAGTGATTATTCCGCCTAAGGCGTCAACGATGCCATAGACTACAGCTAAGCCGAGTCCCGTCCCTCTGCCACGCGCTTTGGTGGTAAAGTAGGGCTCGAAAATATGAGGCAGGGTGTCTGCTGCTATCCCTGCGCCGGTGTCCTGAACCGTCAATTCGAGGTAGGGTCCAGGGGTGAGTCGCGGGTGAGCGGCAAGGTCTTTGCGGGTCAATTCCCTGCGCTCCAGGGTGATGGTAATGGTTCCCTTTTCATCGGGCAAGGATTGGAAGGCATTGGTGCAGAGGTTGATTACGATCTGATGGATCTTGGTGGGGTCGGCGAGGATGACCCCGGATTGGGAATTGATCTTGTCGACTATGGCCATGGTCGTTGGCAAGGAGACGCGAAGGAACTTCAAGGCCTCCTTGATCATTGGCGAGGGGTTCATCGGCCCGAGTTGCTGGGTGCCGCCCTTGCGGCTGAAGTTGAGGATCTGTGACACCAGCTCTCTGGCCCGCAAGGCCGCTTCAATCACCCCATTAATTTCTGCTAAGGGGCGTTCCCCTCCACCCAGAAGTTTTTGCTGGGTCAGTTCTGCGTAGCCGAGGATAGCGCCAAGGATATTGTTGAAGTCGTGGGCGATGCCGCCGGCCAAGGTACCCATGGCTTCCATCTTGTGGCTTTGAAACAGGTCTTCCTCCAGACGTTTTTGGATAGTGATGTCCCTTGCGACATGGATGATGTATTCAATAGCGTTATTGTTGCCAATAACCGGGGCTGAGCTGACAGAGAAAATTTTGCCGAGAGCCTTGTGAGTGATTATGCCGGAGTGAGGTTGCCGATCTTGAATGGAAAGAACAATGGGGCAGTTGGGACAGGGTTCGCTGCAGCCACTGAACACCTCGTAACAGAATTTACCGATAAGATTTTCAGGTTGGGTGGAGAAGCACTCTCCTGCCGCATTGTTGGCTTGAGTAATGCGCATGTCAGTGTCGAGGAGGGTGAGGATGTCGTGCAAGGAGTTGAAGGTTCGCTCCCATTTGGTGGTAATTGCCTCCAGCTCGTGGACTTTACGTTCAAGCTTGGACGCGACCATGGCAGCATATGTTTCTAGTAATGCGGAGCTATTGTTGATTGTCTCCTGGGAGACAGGAGGGGGCTCGCCTAGTTTTTTTATGATCTCAGAGAGTTGACGCCATAAGGTTGCCGGCTCTAATGGTTTGGTCAGGAACGAGGCGGCGCCAAGTTTGGTGGCTAATTCGTGTTCGTCCTTGCTGGTGTAGGTGGCTGAGTAGAAGACAAAGGGGATTGTGCTCAAACCGGGATCGCTCTTCATGGTCCTGAGCAGGGTGAAACCGTCCATCTTTGGCATCAGGGCATCGGAGATCACCAGATCGGGCGTGTCTGTCTTGAGATGTTCCAGGGCATTGAGGCCATCGGTGGCTTCAGAGACTTGGAGTTTCTGATGTTCAAGGATTAAGCGAAGGAGTCTTCGATCCTCGGGGCGATCATCAACCAGCAGTACCTTTTTCATGAGGTCACGCTCCTTGCAATATTTTCATTAATTTTTGTAACTGTCCAGCAGTGCCACATCTGCGTTGTTATCGGCCTGTTCATGTGCGAAAAGCACACATCGCAGGCCGATGCCTAGCATCTGCGGCACTGCTGAATAGTTACGGTTCTGGGCTTCGGCATCTTTCTGGGTCAGAAGGTGGATAGTTACTAATTTTTTTCACCACTTCACCCCTTGCCCTTCGGGTTGGAATAATAAGGGTAAAAGTGCTGCCCTGGTTCAGGGCGCTTACGACTGTCAGGTCGCCTTGAAGCACTTCGTTGGCCAGTTTGTGGCTCAAGTACAGGCCGAGACCGGTGCCGGGGTACTTGTTGTTGGATGGTTCTAGGCGCAGGAAGGGGGTGAAAAGTCGGGCTTGGTCTTCCGTGGAGATACCGATACCGGTGTCATTGACGGAAATGGCGATACGGCTGTCGGCCAGTTTTTTTGCATAAACGCTAACCATGCCGTGTTCAGTGAATTTGACAGCGTTGCTTACCAGATTTATCAGGCATTGCAAGAGACGACGTCGGTCGGTTAGCAGGCGGCAGGCACAGGGGTTGGTGTTCAGCGAGATGCCTTTGTTGTGAGCTTCTTGACTGAAATTGATGGTGGTTTCGGCGATCAATTCATCGAGATCGAATTCCATGTCCTGAGATTCGAGCATCCCTGCCTCGATCTTGGAGATATCGATGATGTCATTGATCAAGGATAGCAGGTGCCTGCCGTTATTGAGGATGATGGCCTGGTTGGTTCTCTGTTCAGGGTTGAGCGGTCCGGGCCACTCTTCGAGGAGAATGCTCGAAAAGCCAATGATGGAGTTAAGCGGCGTGCGAAGTTCATGGCTCATGGAGGCGATGAACATGGATTTTAAACGATCGAGTTCTTGTAATTTGAGGTTGGCGGATTCCAGTTCCTGTTGACTCATTTCCAGATCAACGGTCTTGCCTCGCAGCTCTGCCGTGCGTTCCTCGACCATGGTCTCAAGCTGAGTTTGGTACTGTTCCAGTTCAATTTCTTTTAGTTTGCGTTCAGTGATGTCACGGGACGATGCAATGATAAAGTCTTGCTGGTCATGGGTCAGATAGCGGAGTGTGACCTCTACTGGCATCAGAGTGCCATCCTGGCAACGGTGATGGCTGTTTATGGTCATTTGCTCTCTGTTTTTCATCTCTTGGACATGGGCGTTCCATGCTTGGATGTCGGGGAAGGTCGGATCAATGTCCATGACGGACTTGGTTAACAGATGTCTCTGTTTGAAGCCAAGAACATGGGCAGCCCTTTCGTTAATATCCAGCAACCTGGAGGTGTCTGGATCGACGATGAAGAGTGAGTCATTGGCTTGGTCTATTAGCGAGCGAAACAGGGAGAGATTATTTTTTTTGGTGTTGAGGTCTGCTTGGATACGTTCGTTTTCGATGATTTTGGCCTGTATCCGGCGAGTGCCAAGCGCAAGTCCGGCCCAGCCGACACCATAGACGATAAGGTGTAAGAATATGAGGCGGGAGAAGCGCTCTTTTCGCAGTGCGTAATACTTGCCCATGGGTACTGATACGGAGATACCTCCCCGGATATCTCCAGTCTTGTATCCTTGGTGTGCGTGGCATTTGAGACATGGCTTTTCGGTGATGATGGGGCGCATGAAGCGGAGGTAGGGAGTGCCGGATGTCGTGTCTTGCGATGATACTTCGTTGATCCCATTGGCAAAGGACTCAAGCGCTTGCCGTTCCCAGAGGTCTGGACCATTCTCAGGCCTGATTGGATTGAGGCTGGTGATGTGGCTCTTGGTCTCGAACAGTTCTTTTGCCATCTCATGGACCTGGCGGGTCATATATGCCGGATTCACCAAGGTCAGGTGCACGCCTGCAGTGGTCGTGAGGTCGCGGTTGGGGAGGAAGCTGAGGTGGGGGTTGGGAGGGGTGTAGGCGCTTGGGACAACATAAACGCCGCCCTGTTTGGCTGCCCATCGCCGGTAACTGAGGTCATTGTTAAAACTGGCATTTGCCTCTATGGTGGCAAGCTGAATGATCATCTGTTGGAAGTCACACATCGTCCAGATGAGAGAGACGGAGATAATGACGGTCCAGACCGCAAGGAGGATCAGCATCCCCTGGCGGATGGGGATTGGATGCGATACAGGGGCGCTATTGTTCGTGGAGGTCATTGATTGCCCTTCAAGGTTCTTGACATGTTATCTCGGCGAACGGTGTGGTCCTTTTATCAGTGAGATCAGGGGCGTGAATGAAGGTGGTCTCATTTCTATGATGTCTTGGTCGTGTTATAAAGTCAACGCAATTTTGTTGTAAAAGTAATTGACAAAATGCTAGAACCTGGCATTTTAAGTTGTCACAAATCGGCAGTCTCTTGCTTGACATTGGGATAGTCTCTCCCGTAGAGTAGTTTATGGAGATTGTTGGGCGAAATTTTAGTAAACGTTCACCGGGCACCCCAGATGCGCGAAAGCGGTCTGCAAAGTGTGCTAGTTGCACATGAGCAGACCGCTGACAAAGCAGATGGGGTGCCCGGCAAACGTTTACAGTCCGGTGAAATCCGCACGTTCAACGCTTCTGGTGAACGATTACAAATTTTATGCTTAGGGACTTGGAAATTGGTAATTTCCGAGTCCCTTAGTTCAGTAGTTGGGAGATGTGCTGCTCGGATCCACCGTGGATTTATTCTGGTGATATCCCCTTTGTCACAATGTAACCGATTCGCGGCGTTAGCTGCCGTGAGTAAAGGAAGTTCGGCTGACCATGGCAAACCCTTTTATCCTGATTGATCATCCTTGTTATCGCGACCATGATACCGGTGGCGGGATGCATCCTGAAGTGCCGGGGCGGATTGCCGCTATCCGGACTTGTTTTGAGGCAGGTCCTTTTGCCGCTGGGATGCGGGTCGTTGCGCCAAGAGATATCAGTCGTGCCGAGTTGCTGGCAATCCACGATGAGTCGTATCTGTTTCGACTGGAAGAGGCCTGTCTCTCCGGGCATATCAGTATTGATCACAATGATAACCAGATATGTTACGATTCTTTTGATGTGGCGCAGGTGTCGGCTGCTGCGGGTCTTACTGCCATTGATCTTGTGGAGCGCGGTGAGACAGAGACGATCTTTTGTGCTGTCCGGCCGCCGGGGCATCATGCCGAGCGGTCCACGGCCTTGGGCTTCTGCTTGCTGAATAATATTGCCATTGCCGCCCGTTACTGGCAGCAAGCCTATGGCCGCCGGAAAGTTTTTATTATTGACTGGGACGCCCATCATGGCAACGGAATCCAAAGCGCCTTCGAGCATGATCCGGAGGTCTACTACGCCAGTATCCACGAGCACCCGACCTTCAGCTTTCCAGGCACTGGTTTTGGAGATGAGCGCGGGCATGGACCTGGCAAGGGCACGACCTTGAATGTCCCTCTGCCGCCGGGAGCCAATGATGCCATGCTTCTTGAGGTTATCGAGAGTAAGATTGGACCTGCAATAGAGTCATTCCGACCGGATGCCCTGTTGGTGGCTGCCGGGTTTGACGGGCATCAGGATGACGATATGTCCGGACTCTGTTACTCCACAGGAGTATACAAAACCTTGGGGCTGATGACACGGCAATGGGCTAAGCTTTTTCATGGCAGGGTGGTGTCAATCCTTGAGGGTGGCTATCACCTTGAGTCGCTTGCTCAGAGTGCCGAGGCCTATGTGGACGGGTTGGCCGGTGAATGATGGTTGTAGGTTGGAATAGCGAAGCGTAACCCAAGATTTTTCTTTGCCTAAATATGATGGTCTCGCAAAAAGTCACGGTATGTCTAAGCAAAAGGGCGCTGCAACGCAGTAGATCGGGCTTTTTGCGACGCCATCAAATATGAAAGAAGAGGAGGAGATCTATGTATATTGAACATTACATGACCAAGATCCCGGTCACGGTCGGGCCTGAGACTCCCATCGGTGAAGTGAAGGGAATCCTTGAGACTAAACATTTTCGGCACTTGCCGGTTGTCGGGGATGATGGTTGTCTCCTTGGCATGGTCACTGACCGTGATATTCGTTCGGCCTACCCCTCCTGTGTCGATACCGGTAAGCAGCATAAGGACGAGATTTGGAAAATCAGTCAGTCCCCGGTTGGCGAGATCATGAGTAAGGATGTGGTTTCTCTTTCATCCTATGCCACCTTGGACGATGCCCTGATCCTTCTTAATCGGCACAAGGTTGGCGCCTTGCCGGTGATCGATAGCCACCACAAGGTGATTGGAGTTTTTTCCGTTCGTGATCTGATCATGGCCTATACCACGCTCTTTGGTCTTGGCGAGCGGGGATCGGTCCTGGTCGGCGTCAAGGACGATGGCAAGCCCCGGCCTTTAACCCGGATCGTGCACACCTTGGAGGAACATGATATCCATTTCAGCCGGGTGGTGCGCAGCAAGAGCATGGTCCCTGGTCAGCATTCTCAGACTATCTCGGTTCGGGTCAATACTATGAACCTTCGGGCCGTGCACCGGGCCTTGGAAGAAGCTGGGTTTGTTGTCGACCCGATGCTGCCAGAGCAACCTCTGTAAATTTAATCGGTTACACTAATAGGAATTAAACTACCCATGCTTGACGCCCTGTTTCAACCTCAGACCATTGCCGTTATCGGCGCATCACGCAGTGAGGGCGCCTTCGGCCACCGGTTGCTGGCTAATATTATTCAGGGAGGGTATGCCGGGACCGTGGTGCCGGTAAACCCGAAGGCTGATGAGGTGCTTGGGCTCCGCTGCTATCCTGGGATTTCTCAGTTTGCAGGGAGGATCGATCTTGCCTTGATCGCCGTTCCTGCCGCTCAGTGCCGGGATGCTGTCCGTGATGCCATTGGCGCCGGGGCTAAAGCGGTGATCGTGCTGTCGGTGGGTTTTAAGGAAGCGGGTGAGGCTGGGGCTGAAATGGAGACCCAGATTGCCGAGATGTGCCGACTTCGTGACGTGCGACTCTTAGGTCCAAATTGTCTTGGCGTCATTAATACTGCTCATTCGCTCTTTGCCTTTGACACCGAGTCATTTCCTGAGCCTGGCGGTATTTCGATGATCTCTCAGTCCAGTTCTCTCTGCGCACTTTTTCTGGAGCGTCTGGCTGGGGTGGGGCTGGGCCTTGCCAAGATGGTCAGTCTTGGCAACAAGGCGGAATTGTCCGAGATTGATCTGCTCAGAGCTCTGGCCCTCGATCCTCAGACCAAGGTTATTATCGGCTATCTTGAGAGCATTAATGCCGGTGACGCTTTTGTCAAAGCGGCGGAATATGCCACCAGTCGTAAGCCGGTGATCATGTTGAAGGCTGCAACTACCCTGTCCGGGCGAAAGGCGGTTGCCGCTCACTCTGGGGCGTTGATTGGCCAAGATTCCGCTTATGGCGCCGCGTTCCGGCGTTCCGGGGTGATCCGGGCGGAGAGTATGAGCGCCCTTTTTGACCTGGCCACTTCGTTTAGTCTACAGCCTCTGCCTAAGGGGAAGCGGATTATGGTGCTGACCAATGCCGGTGGTCCGGGGATTATGGCCGTGGATGCCATAGAGCGGGCAGGACTTGCGATCAGTTATCTTGATGCGACGGCGGCAAGCATTCTCCGGGCCGAACTGCCGGATGCAGCCACTATCTATAATCCAGTGGACCTTCTTGGCGATGCCGGGCCGGAACGGTACCGGGTGGCGCTTGAGGCGGCAGTCAATGACAGTCATGTCGATGCGGTGGTGGTTATTATCGCCAGGCGTGGCGCAGCGGATCAGACCCTTGCCATTGCTCAGGCAATTGTCTCCTGCAATCATGGTCAGAAGCCTCTCTCTGTCTGTGTGCTGGGAGGTGATACTAACGCGACTCGGGATTTGTTGTTTCACGGAGGAGTGCCTGCCTTTGATTCGCCAGAAGGAGCGGTTGCCGTGCTCAAGGCCATGGTTGGGTATGTGGCCTGGCGCAATCGACCGCCGCGGGTGGTTACTCGTTTTAAGGTGAATCGGCGTCGGGTTGAGCGGATCATCTCTCGCCGGATCCGAACCAATCGTCTGCATATTGCCGAAGTCAAGGCTAAGGACATTCTTAAGGCCTATGATTTTCAGGTGCCTCCTGGCCACCTGAGCACTACCGTGGAGGAAGCCATCGAGCATGCCGAGGGAATCGGTTATCCGGTGGCAATGAAGATCGTGTCGCCGGATATCGTTCATAAGAGCGATATGGGTGGGATTCGACTCAATATCACCAATCGTCAGGGAATTCGGGACGGTTTTGATCTGATGATGCTCAGGATGAGCCAGCGTGCCCCTGATGCCTGGATCGACGGGATTTATATCGAGAAGATGTTGGACCGAGGTCCGGAGGTGATCATGGGAATGCATCGGGATCCCCAATTTGGGCCGATGCTGATGTTCGGTCTGGGGGGTATCTATGTGGAGGTGATGAAGGATGTGGCCTTTAATTTGGCTCCTATCACCTTTGATGAGGCCATGACCATGCTGAGAAATACCAAATCGTACCAGATCCTGGTCAGGACTCGCGGGGAGGGTGGGGTCGATATGGCAAGCATTGCCCATTGTCTGCAAAAAATCAGTCAGTTGGCCACCGACTTTCCGCAGATCGCAGAGATTGAGATCAATCCGCTCTTGGTCTGCGAATTTGGTACCGAGCCGGTGGTGGTCGATGCCAAGATCAATCTGCGAGTAGGGAGTTAGGAGCCAGTCGGACTTAGCATCCCCGGACTTTTTGCGAGACCATCATTTATAGAAATCATCAACCGTTAACTGATAACCGTAAACCGATAACCTGAGCGGTTATGACCAGAGACTTTATGATCAACACTGATAACGCTTTTTTTGACCCGAACTGGCAGGAGACCTACCGGTCCATGATCACTACTGCCAAGAAGGCGGTGCGATCCTTCCGTCCGGGGCAGCGGATCTTTATTGGCACTGGTTGCGCTGAGCCTCAGGAGTTGGTGCAGGCTTTGACTGACAGGGCCCATGAGTTGCTTGATGTCGAAATCATTCATCTTTTGACTAAAGGAGAGGCGTTGTACGCCGCCAAGCAGTTTGCCGATCATTTTCGGGTGAACAGTTTTTTTATCGGTCACAATGTCAGGGATCAGATCCAGGAAGGTTTTGGTGATTATACCCCGGTTCATCTCTCCGATATCCCTGGGTTATTCAATTCCGGCAGAATGCCGATCGACGTCGCTCTGATTCAGGTTTCTCCTCCTGATCGACGGGGACGGGTCAGTCTCGGGATTTCAGTGGATATTGTCAAGAGTGCCGCTGAAAACGCCTCCCAGGTCATCGCTCTGGTTAACGAGCAGATGCCTTACACTTACGGGGACAGCCTCCTCCATGTCAATGATCTTGATGTGCTGGTGCCGATTGACGTCCCGCTTCTTGAGCGGGTGTCCAATCCGCCCCATCCGGCGACGGATACCATTGCCCGGCATATCGCCGCTTTGATTCAGGATGGCGATACCCTCCAGTTCGGGATGGGCCGGATTCCAGGGATAGGCCGGATTCCTCCGGCGGTGATGAATCATCTTCTCGATAAGCGCGATCTTGGTCTTCATACCGAGATGATCACTGACAGCATCATCAAGCTGGTTGAAGCGGGGGTGTTGACCGGCCGCAAGAAGTCTCTGGATCGAGGTAAGCTCGTCACTTCATTCTGTATGGGAACTCGCCGGTTGTATGACCTTGTCGATCGTAACCCGCTCTTTTCCTTTAGGCCCACCGAGTATGTTAACGACCCTGCCATTATTTGCCGTTTAGAGCGAATGGTGGCTATCAACATGGCCATGGAGATAGATTTGACAGGCCAGGTCTGTACCGATTCGATTGGTGAAAAATTTTATTCCGGCATCGGCGGTCAGATAGATTTTGCCCGGGGCGCTGCTCGATCACCAGGCGGGAAGGCCATCATGGTCATTGCCGCCTTGGATGAGCAGAATCAGACATCGCGTATTGTTGCCCGGCTCAGCCCTGGCGCCGGTGTTGGGATTACCAGGGGTGATGTCCATTACGTGGTCAGTGAATTCGGGGTTGCTTATCTTCACGGCAAAACGGTGCAGGAACGAGCGCTCGCCTTGATCTCCATTGCCCATCCCGAGTTCAGGGAGCAGTTGTTTCAGGAGGCCATTGAGGCCAAGCTGATTCGTGGTGAACATGCCCATGTTCAGGCCGGTTTTGTGGTGGCGGCTGGTGAACGGAAGAAGAGTGTGGTTCTGCCCGGCGGGGTCGAGGTCTCTCTTCGACCGATTTTGCCAACCGATGAGCAGGGGATTAAGGATTTGGTCTATTCACTCTCGCAGGAGACCCTGTATCACCGTTTCATGACCAGGACCAAGCAATTCGGCGCTAAGCAGATTCTTGATTTTGTCTATGTTGATCATCGAAGTAATGTCGCGTTGGTGGTGACAATCCCTGAGGCCCACGGTGATGACATTATTGCGGTGGGAAGATATTACCTGGATGAAAAGACCAATCGTGCCGAGGTCGCTTTTTTGGTCCGTGATGATTGGCAGGGGCGAGGAATAGGTCGACTGCTCTTTGATGCCCTGGTGGTGATTGCCAAACAGAGCGGGATTGCAGGGTTTACTGCCGAAGTTTTACGTGAGAATAGAAAGATGCAGGCCGTGTTTAATCGGTGTGGACTGATGGTGACCAGTCATCTGGAGGATGATGTCTATAGTTTTCAGCTGGATTTTTGAGTGTAGGACGGTCTTTTTGTCGCTAGTGTGGAGAATATTTTGACTTGTGTAGTTTTTTTTGTACGTTAGGTTGGGAGGTGGAAGCCCTATAGCCGATTCATCAGGTGTGGATGATGAATCGTTCGCACCTTGAAGAGGGGGGCTATTTCCCCGATTAACTTATATTAAGGAGAGTTTGATATGGCTGATTTTCAACGGGCGTTACAGGTGGGCAGACCGCCGAATATTGTTAAACTTTTTCCTAATTCCAAGGCATTGATTGTCAGCGGCAAGGTGATTGACCGGGCGCTAATCGCTAAGGGTGGGGCTATGACCATAGCGGCCAATGGCCGTAATAATTTTGTTATCCGTGGGGTGTTGCGGGCCGCTCAGCGGGCCAATGCCTGCATTATCATTGAAATTGCTCGTTCCGAGGGCGGGGCCAAGGCGTATTGCCCGACAAACTATTGGAACATGGCGCTCCAGATTGACGCGGCCTGTAATGAGATGGGAATTACGGTGCCGGTGGCAGTTCATGCCGATCATTACGGGATTAAGAAGGAGTCGGATATAGCCTTTGCCAAAAGCGAAATCCCAACTCTTTTTGAGTCAGGGATCACCTCTATCGCTATCGATGCCTCCCATATGCCGGATGATCAAAACCTCCTGGCCAATATAGCTTTAAGTTCGTGCATTCCCTCGTGGGCAGGGCTTGAGACCGAGGTCGGCGAGATCAAGGGGGATCAGGGTCTGTCCACAGTTGATGACGCTTTGTTCTTGATTCAGGGGATGAATGCTCATGGGATCTTTGCTGACTGGATCGCTTTGAATAACGGCACCACTCATGGTTTAGAGAGCAGCGGTCAAGGGATTCAAGTGGAATTGACCGCAGATATCCACCGCCACCTTGAGCCTTACAAGGTATCCGGCGCTCAGCACGGCACTTCGGGGAACTCATCGGGGCGGTTGCGGGCTATCGCCACTCAGACCAACACCTACGGTAGGATGTAGCCGACCGAGGACGGG
>VMSU01000228.1 GCA_013792005.1 Desulfobulbaceae bacterium | reverse complement strand
TCGCCGTTTAGAGCTAAGAGGCCCTGGTCGGCCAAGAAAAGAAGAAAAATAAATCTGTCCCCATTTTCTGCCCCATTTTCTCATGATATACCGTTAAAAAACTGTACGGAATTCCCGGTTTAAGGTTGATGGCAAATTAATTTTTGAGTGATAAACAGAAACCGTATAATTACTAGTTCGATTGAAAAATAAAAAATGAGAATCCCACAACCAATCGGAGAAAAAGGAAGCCTGAAGTGGATTCAATTCCTTGTTAATGAGAACAGCGAAATATTGAATAAAAAAATACAAGATCATATCAAGGAAGAATTAACTCAAATAGATTGGGTGTCACCGAAAAAGGAAGATGAATTTACTGAATACCGTGATGGAGATTTTCTGAAAATTTTAGGCATCGAAGGCCATCTAACCAAACTTTCCCATTTTTGGCCTAATAGTGGCCCCCAATGGGACGCTTTAGGAAAATTTGAAAATAAATATCATTTCATTGTCGAGGCGAAAGCAAACATCCCCGAAATTTTATCTTCATGTAAGGCAAAATCTGAAACATCTAAAAAACAAATTGAAAAGAGCGTAGAAAACACAAAGCATTTTTTAAATGTAACCCCAGAAAAGAACTGGCTGACTAACTTTTATCAATACGCAAACCGGATATACCATCTGTACTTTCTCAGAGAAGTATGCGGCGTAAATGCATATTTAATTTTTATTTATTTTTGCAACGACTCGACACATTCGCCTACCAGTCATGAGCAATGGGAAGGAGCTTTAAAATTGCAAAAAAATCTCATGTCTTTAAATCGGCACAAGCTACAGCAGTATGTCATTGATATATTTATTGATATTAATGAATTAAAATCGAACAAAAGTATTAACCAGACCGCGTGAACGTTGGCGGCGCTGACGCGGAAAGTTCATTGGCGCGGTCAAGTTAACCTAAACGTTGCGCGTGGTCGGGACAGACAAAAGAATAGGTTCATTTTTCAGAAGAGCTATTGATTTCGAGGTTGGACAGAGTAAGCGTGGCGGACCTCGCCTTCGGCGCAGAAAAAAAACCTTGGTCTTTATTTCGGACAGAGTGAGGTGTCGGGCTGGGGCTATCCCATCGGTTATCAGCATCAGCAAAATAGATACAGATATCAATTTAGAAACATTTTTTTCATTTTTTATGCATTTTATGCTTGAAAAGTTGCACATTAAGGGTATGAGTGTAAATGTAATGACGCCCGGAGAATAGCCGGACAATGTCTTTTACCCTTCATTTTCAAGGACTACTATCATGCTTATCGAGTTCAGTGTCGCTAATTTCCGTTCCTTTTGGGAGCCTCGGAAACTATCCTTGACCGCGACTCCTCAGAAAGACCTGCTTGAGAACAACACTTTCGAGAGTCCGGTTCCCCGTTTACCTCGGCTCCTACGTTCAACGGTTGTTTACGGCCCCAATGCTGGGGGTAAAAGCAACTTTATCCGAGCCATGGGCTTTGTGAAGAAGTTTGTCATCTCCTCGGCCAAAGAACTTCAAGAAGGGGAAGAGATCGCGGTCAACCCCTTCCTGTTCAATCAACTTGGGCCAACTCAGCCCAGTGAGTTCGAGGTGCAGTTTATCCAGGAAGGCGTTCGCTATCAGTACGGCTTTGCGGTCACCAAAGAAAGGGTAACCAACGAATGGCTGATCGCCTATCCGGAAGGTCACGCTCAGCGCTGGTTTGAAAGGAATTTTCAGTCTGAGAGCAACGACTACCAATGGTATTTCGGCAGCCGTTTCATCGGCCGTAAAAAGCAGTGGCAGGAGATGACTAGAAGCAACGCTCTGTTTCTTTCCACAGCAATTCAGTGGAACAGTGAGCAGCTTAAGCCGGTCCTTACCTGGTTTCAGAGGCTTTTTGTCATCGGTCACGGCACGTTACTCGCTCCTTCATACAGCATTAATGCGTGCCAGGATGAAGAAAAGAAAAAGCACATCCTTGCTTTCATGAATGAAGCTGATATCAGCATCTCCGATATCCAGATGGAAACCAAAGATTTCTCTCCCGAAGATCTGCCATCAGATATGCCCGAAGTGATGAAGGAGGATATCCGTCGCAGTATGGATGGCAAAAAGATGACGCGAGTGGGCTTTCTTCATCCAGTCGATGGCGGAGATTCCACAGTAATCCTTTCGCTCGAAGAAGAGTCGGACGGTACCCGCAAACTCTTCGCCTATGCCGGCCCCTGGCTCAACATGCTCTCTCAAGGCCGAATCATCATTGCCGATGAACTGGACAACAGTCTCCATCCAAAGATCATGCGATATCTGCTTTCCATGTTTCATAACGGTAAAACCAATCCGGCAAACGGACAGCTGATTTTCACTACCCACGACACCTCTCTTCTGGATCAGGATTTAGTACGTCGCGACCAGGTCTGGTTTATCGAAAAAGATAAGTCCAACGCCAGCCAGCTCTATCCGCTCACCGACTTCAAACCCAGGGCGGGTGAAGCCCTGCAGAAGGGATATTTGAGCGGCCGGTACGGAGCCTTGCCTTATACCCGCGAGGCCAACCTCTGATGGCACCAGCGGATCAACTCTTCCATCGGAGAAAGGCCAAGAAAGCCGATGCCCTGCGCCGGGAGGCACAAAAGCGTGAGGCCTACGATCTGGTGTTGATCGTTTGCGAAGGCGGCAAGACAGAACCGAAATATTTACAGGAACTTCGTGATGCCTTCAAGCTGAGCACCGCCAATATCAAAATTGCCGGTGACGAGTGCGGCTCATCGCCACGCAGTGTTGTGGATTATGCCTTGACCGAGTACCGAAAAGAAAGAAAGTACAATCGGGTTTTCTGCGTTTTTGATAAAGACCGGCACCCCACCTACAATGAGGCCCTGGAGAGAATCCGGACGGCGAAAATGGGTAAGGGGGATTCCATTCAGGCTATCACGTCGGTACCTTGTTTTGAGGTCTGGATCCTTTTGCATTTCGGCTATACCACCAAAGCGTTCGGTTCCACCGGCCCGTCTGGTTCCATCTGTGCCTCGGTCATCAAAACCCTGAAGAAACACATTTCCGGCTACGACAAGGGCACGGGCGGCCTTTTCTCTTCCCTCAATGAAAGACTGCCGGATGCCATGATACACGCCAGTCGCTTGCAGAACCATACAGATGAGTCGGGAAGCGACAACCCCTCCACTAAGATGCATCAGCTGGTCGGATACCTGCGCGACCTGAAAAAGTGACTTTGCGAGTGGAAAATGGGTCGCGTCTACATCTTCCACTTTGACTTGCGAGAGAAAGAAGCAGTAGTACAACAGGTTCAAAATCCGTTAACATGGTTTTCGAGCATAATGGAACCTCCTTTAAAGTTTAAAAAAATCGCCTAAAGGTTTCCTTGTGCTTAGAAAATTATCAACCCACTGTCGCCTCCGAAGTCCTCACTGCGAGGTTTGGGGGTTGGATCTCGAAGAAGCTATATCTGCTAATGTGTTAAACTGGTCGGCAGTAATAATGCGAGGAAAAATATGGCAAAGATAGAAGGATTCAGAATCAGAAACTTCAGATCCTTGAAGGACGTCACTCTTGGCCGGTTGTGGAATAAGCAACAGGCCGATCCTCTTATGCCGATGACTGCGGTCATTGGTAAAAATGGTGTTGGGAAAAGCACATTATTTGATGCTTTCGGTTTCTTGGCAGATGCTTTGAAATCAGGCGTAGAAGAGGCTTGCGATTCTCGCGGTCGAGGTGGCTTTAAGAGAATTAGGGCACAAGGCCAACAAGAACCAATCGAATTCGAGATATATTACAAAGAGGGTGGCAATTCTCGGCCCATTACGTATGAGATTGCAATTGATTTAGATACTTCCGGACGTCCATTTGTATTGAAAGAGCGTCTCAGGCAAAGGCGAACAGGCCAAAAGCATGGGTGGCCTTATTCTTTTCTTGTGTTGAATAGTGGAAAGGGGGTCGCTTGGAAAGGAGATCAGGATGGTCCTCAAATCAAGGAAGATCAAGAGGATTTTGATCTCAATAATCTTATGGAATCCATTAAGTCTGGGGAATCTAAAGAAGAGTCGAGAGAAACCGAAGTTGTCGAACTTGAGGATATACGCAAGCTTGGAATTGCAACTCTGGGGGCACTGAAACAACATCCGAGAATTTCGGCGTTTCGCAGATTCATCGAAGGATGGTACCTAAGTTACTTCACTCCCGATGCCGCTCGCAGTCTGCCTCTTGCTGGACCCCAAAAACACCTCAACATTCATGGTGATAATCTTGGTAATGTAGTGCAGTTCATGCGACGGGAGCACCCAAAACGTTTCGAGGCGATTCTAAATCGTATTGCTGATAAAATTCCCGGTGTCAATAAGATTGACACGGAAGCGACTAATGACGGTCGCTTGCTTCTGCGGTTCAATGATAAAGGCTTTCAAGACCCGTTTTACGCCCAACAGATGTCTGACGGGACACTGAAGGTGTTTGCCTATTTGCTTTTACTTGAAGATCCGACACCACCACCGTTTTTATGTATCGAAGAACCGGAAAATGGCTTGTATCACAAGCTCCTGGAGTCCTTGGCAAAGGAATTTCGTGAACATGCGACAGGCCGCAAAGGCGGATCTCAGGTTTTCATAACGACCCATCAGCCGTATTTGGTTGATGCCTTGGAACCTTCCGAAGTCTGGATTTTGGAAAAGGGGCCGGATGGTTTTTCAATAATCAGGAGGGCGAGTGATGACGATACGGTGAAGAATTTAGTTGCGGAGGGATTGCCTTTGGGTGGACTCTGGTACAGCGATTATTTGGATGCGAGGTAATCAAATGCATTTTGAAATACTCGTTGAAGACCAGTCCGGGAAAAAAGCTCTGGATATTCTGATTCCCAAATTCATTGGCCCTGAGCATTCATTCAAAGTTCATCCATATAAAGGAATTGGCAGGATTCCAAAAAACCTTGGCGGCAATTCCGATGTAAGCAAACGCATCTTGTTAACACAGCTCCCAAAATTGCTAAGGGGTTACGGAAATACATTTTTCAATTACCCGGA
>VMSU01000227.1 GCA_013792005.1 Desulfobulbaceae bacterium | reverse complement strand
CATCCAGGACATGTACAACTCCTGGTGGTTTGTTTCCATGCTGGTGCTCTTCTCTCTCAACCTGACTGTCTGTACAATAGAACGGTTTCCACACATTTGGAAAGTGGTCACTCAGGACAACCTGGCCACGACCTCAGCCGATCGCTTAGGAAAAATGGCTATGCGTCGTAACTTCAGCACCCAAGCCGCTATCGATCAAGCCGTAAACACCCTCACAAATATCCTGGGCGCCACTGGCTGGAAAGTCAGCCAGGCAGAAAAAGACGGGGGCACGCTTCTTTTCTCACAAAAAGGCCCCTGGACCCGATTAGGAGTAATCATCGTCCACATCAGCATTCTGGTGATTTTTGCTGGTGCTCTGATCGGGTCATTTTACGGATACAAGGCCAGTGTCCTGATCCCGGAAGGCGGGGCCACCAGCCAGGTCTACCAATCAAATTCCGAGCACACCCCCATCCCTTTGGATTTCACTGTGCGTTGCGACGACTTCCAACTGACTTATTACGATACCGGAATGCCCAAAGAGTACCGCTCTGACCTAGTAGTCCTCAAAGGCGACCAAGAGTTGTACAGAAAATCAATCGTCGTTAATGACCCGATGCAGTTTGGCGGATTGACCTTCTACCAATCGAGCTACCAGCCTGTTGACGGTCAATTCAGTACCCAAATCACCAACGAAACAACAAAAGCTGCGCAGAAATTTATTATCGTCCCCCGGCAGGAAAACAAATGGCTGGCTGAAAACGTAACCTTTGGCATCACCGACATGTCAGGTCCGGACATGACGCAACGATATCAATACAAAATCTGGTTTTCGGACGGCAAGTCAGGACCATCGGAATTCTGGATCAATGAGGGTGGCACGGCAAAGATTAAACGTCCGGATACTACGTATATTTTTACTGCCAAACCACGATTTGCAACCGGTCTTCAAGTTGTCAAAGACCCAGGTGTTTGGACAGTATATACTGGCTGCATCATGATGGTACTAGGACTGATTGTGATCTTCTTCATGTCCCATCGCCGGGTATGGGTTTTCATATCGAACGATGGCAAGAAAACCAGCATCCTGGTCAGCGGGATGAGCAATAAGAATAAAATCGGCTTTGAAAAAGATCTCGATATCATCTATGATAAAGTCGCAGACGATTCTTCTCTCGCAGCACTGCCCCAGTAACACACACAAAAGGAACGATTATGAATAGCAGTGATCTCTTAGGTTTTACCACCTTTGGCTATCTTTTTGCCTCAATTCTTTATATCGCGATTTTCATATTCCGGGCGGAGAAAATTGGTTATGTCGCCTCGCTGGTTACTCTCCTGTCTTTTCTGGCAAATACCGCCGGCATAATCCTGCGCTGGATCGAATCATACCAAATGGGTTACGGCCACGCGCCACTGTCCAACATGTATGAATCTCTGGTCTTTTTTGCTTGGTCTATCGCTATCTTTTATCTCTGGATGGAATGGAAATTCAAGAACCGCCTCATAGGCGCCTTCGCCGTCCCATTTGCCTTCTTCAGCATGGCCTACGCATCCTTCGCCTCTGAAATTTCTTCAGAGATCAAACCATTGGTGCCGGCCCTGCAAAGCAACTGGCTAATTGCCCATGTTGTCACCTGTTTTATTGGCTATGCTGCTTTTGCTGTCGCCGCCGGCATAGGAATCATGTATCTATTAAAAGACCGTCAGGAGGAGGCGCAAAAACAAAAAGGCGCGGAACAAGGCGGCCTTCTTTCCACACTCCCTGCTCTCAGAATCATTGATGACATGACCTATAAGTGCATTGTCTTCGGCTTCGTGTGGCTAAGCGCTGGCATCATCACCGGGGCGATTTGGGCAAACGAAGCGTGGGGCACCTACTGGAGTTGGGACCCCAAGGAAACGTGGTCACTCATTACTTGGTTTGTCTACGCTGCAGCTCTTCATGCCCGGTTTGTCAAAGGCTGGGGCGGTCGGCGAATCGCCTGGATCGCCATCATCGGCATGTTCAGCGTAATCTTCACCTATTATGGAGTCAACTTCCTCCTCTCAGGCCTGCACAGCTACGGCTCATCATAATGTAAGAAAGCAGCAAGAAACCTTGACAATCATTAAAGGCCGATGCGATTAAACCAAGCGTCGGCCTTTATTTATGTAGTCCCCAGAAAGAACTTCGCCAGGAAACAACAGGCGGCCACCAGGTTCATTAGTCAACCTACCAACAAAACGACTAAGAAATACAGTGGGTCACAAAAAAAAGGCCCCAGCATAATGCTGGGGCCTTTTTCTATCAAAATGGAGGCGGCGATCGGAGTCGAACCGATGAATAAAGGTTTTGCAGACCTCTGCCTTAGCCACTTGGCTACGCCGCCATATCAACGACTTGGAAAATTGAAGGCCATAATATCCGTTACTAACCTATTTGACAAGAGAAAACTTGCATGCGAGCAATCACTTCAACGTTTCAAAAACACTAAACATCCATCACGTACCCTTACTTTCATATGAGCAGCATACAAAATCATCTCATTCCTTCTCATTGCCAACTTTCACAGTTAGAAAATCTAATCGGCTACCGCTTCACAGACCAGTCACTCCTGCTCCGAGCCCTCACCCACCGCTCTTTCCGGGCCGAACACCCAAGACTGGTAGCAACAGACAATGAAACTCTCGAATTTCTAGGCGATGCAGTACTTGATCTGGTTATCGGCGCTCAACTCATCGCGCTATACCCGGAAAAACCCGAAGGGGAGTTAACAAAACTCCGTTCCGCTCTTGTCCAGGAGAAACATCTATCCATTGTAGCTAATGATCTGAGCATCGGGACATTCTTACTCCTCGGCAAGGGAGAAGATCAAAGTAAAGGACGCCAGAAACCTTCCATTCTTGCATCTACCTACGAGGCTGTGGTCGGAGCAATTTTTTCCGATAGTAATTACCAGACTGCCAAAGAAATAATCGAGCATCAATTCCATGCCCGAATCGATATGGCTCAACTGGCCATGAAAGCCAGTGACCCTAAAAGTGCACTTCAAGAGTTAACCCAGGAAAAGCACAATACAGCCCCTGCCTATGTCCTTGAAAGCTCGGAAGGACCAGATCATGCCAAAATCTTTACTGTCTCTGTCCATCTTCTTGGGCGATGCGTGGCCTCCGCCTCGGCCAGAAGCAAAAAAGCAGCTGAACAAAAAGCGGCAGCGGCAGCCATTACCCATTTACGCCAACCTTGAGTCACCATCCCTCACCTTTCATCATTCCAATCTTTCTTAATCACCTGGGATGCCCTCACCGCTGCATCTTCTGCAACCAAATACCCATCACCGGAACTTCCTCACCAGCATTAAGCCGTCCCACAGAATCTGTTGCTGCAGAAATCAGCGCCTGGCTTGAAAGGTCGAGACAAACACCACGCAAGACCCAGGTTGCTTTTTATGGCGGTAGCTTCACAGGACTCCCCTTTGATCTACAGAGGCAGTATCTTGAGGCGGTGCAACCATTTATCAAATCCGGCCACGTAGATGAAATTAGGCTTTCAACCCGCCCCGATTATATTTCCCCCACCACACCAGAATTCCTACGCAACTTCGGAGTTACGATCATTGAGTTGGGGGTCCAATCTATGAGTCAGAACGTGCTCAATCAAAGCCAGAGAGGGCATAGCGTAAATCAAATCAAACAAGCGCTATCAATCCTCAAAAGTTGTGGGATCACCACAGGTGCACAAATCATGATTGGACTCCCGGGAGAGAGCACCATCACGACAGTTTCGGGGGCAAAGTCTCTCGCTCAATTGCAACCCGACTTTGTTCGAATCTATCCAACACTTGTCATCAAGGGTAGTGGCCTTGAACAATTATACCACTCCGGTAGATACCATCCATTATCACTGAATAAAGCCGTCACCCTCACCGCTCGACTTACCCAAATTTTTGCTGAAAAAGATATCGCCGTTATCCGAGCAGGTCTCCAGTCTAATCTTGAGCTTGAAGCACATTTAATCGCAGGCCCATATCATCCTGCATTTGGTGAATTGGTCAAGGCCAGACGCTTGTTCCACGAAGTCAGGCGCAAACTCCACGACTACCGAAACCGCCCCTGTAGGATTACTATCGCCATTCAGGACCAATCACTACTCACCGGCAATAAAGAAGAAAATCTACTCCGACTAAAGCGACTTGGGCTACTCGACCATGCAACAATTATTTTTAAAGATTTAGGAGGGCAACGGGGGAAAGTTCTGATGGAGGAGGTCGACTAAAGCTCGAGAACCTTACCCCCTTGCCTTGACATAAACACGCCAAGGGGCGGGGTATCCCTCAATAGTTAGATGAGAATTCTCAGGATCCACAAAATCACTAAAAGACTCAAAGGTCATCCAGTCGGTTCGTCGTTGCTCCTCTGGACCCATGGGATGCTCTGCAAACACCTCAACATCAACAAACCCGGCCCGCAGCAACCAATTCACCAAACAACTCGAGGTGGGCACAAAGTAGGTCCCTGGGACCTTGGCGTAGGTCTTTTCTGGAAAAAGGGCAACCGGCAATTCACCAGGGATGGCTTGCGACTCGACAATCAGTGTACCCCCCGGTTTGATTGACTGCTTAATCTCCTTCAACATCTCAACCGGTGATATCCGGTGATAAATAATCCCCATTAAAAAAACGAGATCGAAACAGGCCGGAAAAAGGCCGATATTTTCCACTCCAAAAGGCTCTATGTAAAGATTTTTTTGATCAGCCAGACTATTCAATGTTTTAAAGGCGAAATAATGCTGTACTGAAGGTTCGAAGCCAAGGACCACGGCTGGACGCTTGGCCGCCATCCGAAACATATAGTAGCCATTATTACACCCTATATCCGCAACCACCTTGCCATCGAGATCGGGAAGCGCAGACAAAACCCTCCCCCATTTACGATCACTTCGCCACTCGGCATCAATGGTGATCCCAAATACCTCAAATGGCCCTTTCCGCCATGGCATAAAGGCACGCATCGCAGCATCTACCCTCCGGAGATCTTCGTGTCCAAGATCTCCCTCCGCCCCGATGCATACCACATCGTGCAAAAAATCTACCGACTGAGCAGTAATATTAGAAACAGAATCAAACGGCTGACGAAAGCGGAGAAATCCCTTCTTGTCCTGCCAGAACCTTTCATTTAATTTGGCACGAAGTTTTTTTACCGCAGCATGATCGGCTGTCGGCATAAAGGATAAATAGTCTTGTACCATTGTATATAATGAATCCATTCTTTGAAAGGGTAGTCCACGTTCGTTTTTTTTGTTCACTATCCCACTCAAAACCAAAAAACAAACAGAGTCCGAACATAACTCTTCAGCAAATCTATAAAGGTGAAAAAGAGGCCCATTCGCTATACCCCACTATACAAATGGGCCGAT
>VMSU01000226.1 GCA_013792005.1 Desulfobulbaceae bacterium | reverse complement strand
CGCCATGGGTTTGATGGCGTCTTTTTTGCGGAGGCGGGCTTTTTGACTCAAATCCCCAGAGGCAATAGCTTTGACGACTCGTTTGATGCCAACAAGTGGTCCGACCACTCGGTGTGAGTATATCATGGTGATGAAGATTACGCCGACCAGAATCATGGTGGTAAGCAAGCAATAGATAATAATCGATTTGGTGAGCAACTCTTCCTTGAATTGGGATAGCCGACTAAAGCTTTCCTGGTAGGAAGGGCCTAGTGGCTGGTGGCTGGTGAAGTATAGGATTAACCCGGTTAAGATCAGTCCACCTGCGAACAACAGGCCGCACTTAATGACGAGGCCACTGAGGTATGATCTGGAAATGACTTGAGTGGTAGCGGGTGTTTGGTGCACGGGGTCCCCTCCTTGGTTTTGGTACGGCATAGTTCTTGGTCTTATTTAAGCAAATTTAATGCCGGCTCTGATTTCGCCACTGTTTTTGAAAGTCCACATGACAATTCCATGTTTAGGGAATTCCCACTCGGGATGATCTTCTTTAAAGAATATCCGTTGGCCGACACGCAAAGGAACGCTGCAGGCGATACCGATGCCGGCATTGTTGATATCAAGAATAGATATTTCATGGTTGTTTTCGACCGATGAATTTTCACTCAGAGCGACCATGATGGTGGGAAAAGTCGCAGCTTCGGGGTCTTTTTCAAGGGGGATACGATTTTTTCGTGGTGGTAACATAGCAGTCACATGGTGTTGAGATAAGCGAAGAACACAAAGCTCTTTTCGCTAGAGGATAAACTCAAGGCCGACCCTGAACCCATCGTTATGTTTCAGGCTCCACATTGCCTTGCCTTTGGGCGGAAGTTCCCAGTTGGGTTGGTCTTTGACAAAATAAACACAATCTCCAGTGCTTATGTGGGAGGTAGTGTATATTCCCATCCCTGTAGCGCTGATATCGATGATGGTTGCACTAAGTGGTTTCTTGGTGCGTCCTGATTCGTTGTTGCTCTGGGGCGCAAGCGCAAACTGGACAGGTGTGTTTTTGGGGAATCTCTGGCTGATTCTTTTTTCGGCGTTGTTAGTCATTGTATTTTGTCGGGGGGGAAGTGGCCCTCGTCATTGTTGTTTGGATATTGGACTGAGAGCTTCAAGGTTATGTCTGCAACGAACTCAGTGGTTAACGATGTCCCTTGGCGTGAATTTTAGTAACTGCTCATGTTGTCGGTTTGCGGTTGACAGTTGGTAGAGATTGAGTCTTGCCAATGGCTGAGGACACACTGACATTGAGTATCATGCGATGATTTATGACTAATCATGATTCTTTTAACCGTAAACCGATAACTGATTACCGTTAACCTGTGTAGTTACGAATTTTACTGATCTGATCCGGTTGTGTCCGTTTCTGGTGGAATATTTCGTGATGGAATGCTCGGCTGCGTTAATCGATTGCGGTCATATCTGGCCTGAGCATGGCATCCGGGTGTACATTGTCCTCCCGTGTCGTTGATGATGAAGTGAACCGGCATCTCCCACCCCCCGAAAGAGACTGTCTCGGCCATGAGCTTGGGTTGGGTGCCAGCGTGGATTTCGTGACATAACTTACAGGCACGGCCACGGGACTCACGGTTGACATGGAGATAATGCAGGTTCTTTTTTCCATCCCTGAAGTTTGTATTATATGAAGTGTAGGGATGAAGAAGCAAGTCTATTTTATGGCATTGGAAACAGAGTGCGTATTGTTTTTCGTTGTAGTCATTAAAAAAGTCGGTGGAGTAGGTGCCGGCGAGCAGGTTCTTGAAGAAAGAGCCATGGGGTGTATGGCAGGAGGTGCATTGTTGTTTGGCAACGTCACCATGCATCATGGTGTCGCTGTCTTTTGACACCGGAAGATGACAGGAGTAGCAGAGTTTCTGTTCATTTTCCTCCCTGAGCAGTGAGGGGAGTGTGTTATGGAAGGCGTGGCAGGCCTGGCAGTCGCCATTGGCGACAGGGGGGTGAAGATAGTCATAATCGACAGTGGTTGGGTGGCACTCTTCGCAGACGTCTTGAGCTAGAGCGAAGGAGATTGTTCCAGGAAGGGGGTGTTCTGTTTCCGGATCGGTGTTTTGATGACAATGAGTGCAGTCGTCATGTCCCTTCGGAAGCCCAGGGAGTTTTGCCCTTAATTCAGGATGACATTGCTCGGTAGCGCACCCTTTGGCCTCTTCGGCTGAGGCTATTGGCGCTGATGTGATCGCCATCGCCATAGAGATAAGGAGGGCGAGGAGCATGCAGCTAGGAAAATTGGTGGGTATCGTCATGTGGTGCGTTTTTGACCCGGCAATGATTTTTTCCCCCAGTGATGCTTCGTTGCACAGGGGTATGGTGTGACCATTTTTTTATAGAATGATTATTTCAGGAAATAGTGCAGGTTGCCACTGTGGGGATTATGGCAATCAACACAGAGCATGTTGTGGCTGACGATTTTGTTGTGCATGTCATCTGCCAGTCGTTTTTCTTTGTGGCACTTGAAGCAGATAGTGGCCAAGCTTTTTTTCAGCAGCGAAGGGTTGCCTGATGTGTGTGGATCGTGACAGGCCAAGCAGGCCCCGACAGCCACAGGACCGTGGACGTTTTTCCCCTGAATCAGATTTTTATGGCAGAGGGAGCAGATTTCGTTTGTGGGGAGTTTTAGTTTATTGTCTGCCTGAAAATTGTGGCAGCTAATACAGTTTTTTTCAGCCCAGGGGCGATGTTTGGAGCCGGTTTGGGCCTTGTCTGCATCGGTTCCGGTAAAGTCCCCTGTTTCTGCTGCCGTTATCCGTTGTTCGTAATACTTGTTGAAGAGGTCTTCGATATTGTCCTTGCAGAGCTCTTCAACCGGGGGGAGTTCGGGGACGCCATCGAAGAGGGAGGTGAGGACCTTGTGCTTTGCCAGGGGATCCATTTTGAAGCAACCGGTTAGCGCCAAAAACAGTCCTATAACAAGAATAATACGTCCGTTAAAGGCATATCTCTTGAGTCTGGCAGGGAGTTTGTCGGAGAGCTGTTTCATTGGGGTCTGGTTGTGGCGGTTTTTCGGTTTGCGGTTGTCAGTTGACGGTTAGGGTTGTTACCAATGCATAGTATCCGTGAGTCTGTTAACTGTAAACCGGTAACGGCTCACCGTTAACCTGATCTGTTCCAGTTATTTCATGCTTTCGTATTCGACATGATATTCGCCAAATCCTGTCTCCTTGATGCCGTTGTCAATAGCGTGGTCACGATTGTATTCCATCTTGCGGTGACAGCCAGGCATACAGGTTCCGCCGTTGGTCGTATCGGAGAGCTGTTTCATTGGGGTCTGGTTGTGGCGGTTTTTCGGTTTGCGGTTGTCAGTTGACGGTTAGGGTTGTTACCAATGCATAGTATCCGTGAGTCTGT